>BNWE01000092.1 GCA_025998595.1 Alphaproteobacteria bacterium
TAATACAGTATGGGCTCCCCTTGTGTACCTTTCTCTATCATTCATCCTCTGAGTCTAAAACTTCTAATACGCTAAAGCAATTCACGCTAAAGCGTAAGGTTTATAACCGACCCGTGGAAAATTAAAAGACCCTGCCCCTTCTTCAGGGACGACTATCTAGACAAACAAATCTATTGCTTCCTAGCAGCCTCTATTTCTGCTTTGTTTTTCTTATGTTCTTCGAAGGTTTTAGAGAATGCGTGTCTCTTCTTGTCCTTTAGCACAAAGAATAGATAGTCATGAACTTCAGGATGTAGAACCGCCATTATGCAAGCTTTTCCTGGATTTGTGATTGGCGTCAGGGGCAGTCCATCGACTACATATGTATTATATGGAGATTCTATCTTTAGGTCTCTATATTTTAATTTGCGTCCCAAGGGCTCACCGCGGGTAATTGCATAAATCACCGTTGGACATGACTGGAGTTTCATGTCGATCTTCAATCTAGCCATGAACACACCGGCGATTCTTTCCCTTTCGACATTGGTTTCTTTTTCCACAATGGAGGCTAAAATAATCGCTTCGTAGGGAGTTTTCAGTATGCAGGCTTCCGATCTATTGGGCCATTCTTTCTCTATGAATTTCTTCATATTCTTTTTGGCAGTTGAGATTATCTGCTGCCGACTGGTCGGATATGTAAAAGGATACGTAGATGGCATGAGTGAACCTTCCTCCGGAATATCCTCAATATCTCCCAGGAGGAATTTATTTTCCTTCAGGCGTTTTATCACGGTGACCATTGGTAATCCCTCGGGAATTACGAATTTACGCACCACAACTTCATCCGAGGAGAATATTTTAATGGCTTTCACAATCGAAACATTTTCCGGAAGCTTATATTCTCCAATTTTTGCTGAGAATCCGCGACTCCTCATCCATTGAACTGCAATTTGAGCAATAAACTCGCTGTCTGCTATGCCGTTTTTTATGAGAAGTTCTACCACATCAGAATCTCCACAGCGTTCAACAATTACGCCGTCAGACAGCACATAGGAAGATTCTTTATGTACAAGATGGACGAAGAACAGGATAGCTGCGAATATAATCGCAAGCCCTCCCACGAAAGAATACAAAAAAACTCTTTTATATTTGTTTTCCAATCTTTTATAAATCTTTTTTTAAAATGCCTTGAACAAAATACTCGCGTTGGTGCCTCCGAATCCAAACGAATTGGAAAGCGCATACTTTACTGTTCTCTCTTTGGCTTTTAGCGGAACCAAATCGATAAATGTCTCTTCGGGATCATGTAGGTTTAACGTTGGCGGCACCACCTGATCTCTAATGGATAGTAGGGAGAATATCGCTTCTACGGCACCGGCTGCTCCCAACAAATGCCCAATTGCCGACTTGGTGGACGACATTGAAGCACTTGTTTTACCATCCATGATACGTTCCACGGCTCTCAGTTCTCCTAGATCACCCGGAAGCGTAGATGTACCGTGGGCGTTTATATAGTCGATTTGATCAGGCGAAATTTCTGCAAATCGCAAAGCTTCCCGCATGGATCTGTAGGCGCCATTTCCGTCCGGCAGAGGTGATGTGATGTGATAGGCATCGCTGGACATTCCGCATCCAATCACTTCACCATATATTTTGGCGCCTCTCTTCTGGGCATGCTCCAATTCCTCCAGCACTAGAATACCGGAACCTTCGGCCATGACGAAACCATCGCGGGATTTATCCCATGGTCGAGACGCCTCTTCCGGAGTGTCGTTTCTACTGGTGGACAGTGCGCGTGCCGCAGAAAATCCAGCAATGCCGATTCTGCAGACAGCTGCTTCTGTGCCTCCGGCCACCATTGCATTGGCGGATCCCACTTGTATAATGCGGGCGGCATCACCAATGGCGTGAGTACCTGTGGCGCAGGCTGTAACAACGGAATGATTAGGGCCCTTGAGACCAAACGCCATGGATATATGTCCAGACGCCAGGTTGATCAACGAAGACGGAATGAAAAACGGAGACACTCTTCGAGCTCCGCTTTCCTTAAGCGTCACGGCGGTATCATATATGGCCGGCAATCCACCAATGCCGGATCCAACGATAACGCCGATTCTTTCTTTTTCCTCGTCGGTTACGTTGTCGATTCCAGAGTCTTTTATGGCTTCCGTTGCTGCCGCCAGCGCATACACGATGAACGTATCCATGCGATTGAGCTCTCTTGCGCTAACATAATTCAGCGAACTAAAAAGAGAATCTGATTTCTGTTCGACATGTTCTGATGGAACTTGCCCGGCGATTTTGCAGGCCAAGTCGCTGATATCGAACGATTTTACCTTTTTTATGCCTGACTCACCGTTGATTAAACGACGCCACGATTCCTCAACATTAGCGGCAAGCGGACATACCATGCCAAGTCCAGTTACAACAACTCTCTTCATGACTGAAAAATCCTAAATTAACACTTGCTTTGTATGAACAGTATAGCGTCCTTTACAGATTGAATTTCCTGACCTTCTTTGTCTGATATTTCAATATCGAACTGCTCTTCCAGTGCCATGACAAGGTCAACGGTATCCAAGCTGTCAGCTCCGAAATCATCAATAAATCTCGCTTCGTCCTTCACTTTTTCGATGTCAACGCCTAGTTTCTCTGAAATGATTGCTTTTACTTTATCTGCTATATTATCACTCATATTGCTTCCTTTATAATAAACACTGACAGGAAATTAACATAAAATGTGCGAAAATAAAAGCAGAAGCAACATTCTATTAACGAAATCAATATGAAAATATGATTTTTGGTATCCCTCTAGTGCTCTTCCAATAAACAGCGGTGATTATAACCTAATACTTACCAAAAACCAAGTGCAGCTTTTTAGACGCACAGGGCCGACACCAAACATATTGTTGTTATGTAATTTTTGCAACGTAGAATCGAAATAGGTACGTTACGAAAGTAAGTTTTTTGCAATATTTGTCTTGACTTTTTATGTTAATGTCTATATATATTACTTAGGAAAAAAATGGAGACAACAAAAATGGATGATGAAAAAACGGGCGAATTGGTGAAAAAAACCACGAGAAGGGATGAAGAATATTATATTGCTGCTTTCAAAAAACTTGAAGATAGTGGGGAAAACACGTGGAATTGGGTGACGTTTTTCTTTGGATCGACATGGTTTACTTACAGAAAAATGTTTTGGAGAGGATTATTGTTTTCGATATTGGAGCGTGTGCTTTGTATACCTGCTATTCTAAACGAACAGATAATTGACGGTATGTTTGTGCCAGCAGCGATACCTACTCTTGTTGCTAGTGTGATTCTCTGTTTCATTCCTCGTGTGCTTTTGGGGAAATTTGGCAATGCAATTTATTATGATCGAATAAAAGACAGAATCAGAGATGGCTATCACATATGTGAAAAATACAGGCCTACGTCGATACTTTCTATCTTTACTTCCAGCTCCTTTTGTATGGATTCGAGACAAGCTTTTATTGCGGGATGCCATAAAAAAATGCAACTCATCATTTGATGACGACTTCAATGAAAAAAACATAAGAGCTGTGATTTAACTATACACAATCAAATGATAATGTAGATTTTATTTTCCTGGATTCCTACGGCTCTTCGAGCCTCTGAATGACGGCAATTTCATAGTTTCTCGTCATTCAGAGGCTCGAAGAGCCGTAGGAATCCAGGAAAAACAAGCCCTCCACTCTATTTATCTGGACAGCAATTTCTAGATACGCATTAACAATTATAACATTGATTGTGTACTAGTGGTAAGAACCAGTTTTGAATTTTTAGATTAGATATTCGTGAGAAGTGCTTTTTGTTGTGCGGATAGACAATATTTTATGGGCGCTTGATTTTTCAACAAAAAAAGACCAATTCAGCGCAGGCAAATTGGGACTTTGAGACAAACAAAAAAACGGCTATCCCCAAGGAAAACCGTTTCTGCTCGATTAATTAGTTGCTAATGTAAATGCTAGCGAGCTCTCATCGTTCTCCAGCGAATTCGTTCCATGTCCAATCACGTTTATCTCCATCAGCGGATGTATACGTTGCTTTTACTGGTCTACCAGATGCCCAAGACCCTTCCAATATACCTCCATCGGCAAATGTAAGCTTCCCTTTTCCTTCTCTTACACCGTCTTTATACTCGCCATAATACTCTTCCCCACTGGCAAATGTATACGTTCCCCATCCTTCTTTTTTGTCATTCTTCCATTGTCCGTCATATACATCTCCATATGATCCGAATGTTCTCTTGTATGAATTGTATTGCTGCGGTCCTTTGTATACCATCGTGCCCCCTCCATCCTTTTTGTCATACGCCCAGTTTCCTTCATATTTACATACTCCATCGGCAGATGTATAGGTTCCATATCCGTCTCTTTTTCCAGCATACCATTTTCCAACATATTTAGCTCCATCAGCCCATGTATAAGTACCTGTTCCACGGTAGTCACCATCCAGCCAATATCCTTCATATTTACTTCTATCAGGGTATGTTGCTGTTCCTTGTCCATCCGGTCTGTTGTATTCGTTGACACCGCCGGTATATTTTCCGCCGTTAAATATTGTTATAGGAGTTGTAACTTCTGAATGACTGGATGTGACAGATGATGATGGACGATGTCGGTGCATCCCTTCTGCAATTCCAAAATTTACGATTACCACTACAGATGCGCAGATGGCTATTGTTTTACCTAATTTCATTTATCTATTCCTCATAAAAAAACTGAACTTTTTAAAAATTGAATGAAACATTCGTCAATAAAAAATTCAAAACTGAAGGATAGTGTGGCACATTCTTTAGTTAAACTCAAGTTAAAAACGCATTGGAAGTGCATCTTCCACAGGGTTTTTTCCTGTGCGTCCAGCGAAGCTGCTGGAATACAGTTGGAGTTAGTCCAACATGGTAGAGATTAGCAATCAGCCGTTATCGAGTCCTTGGAGCCGAAGCAGTAATGTAAGGTTTAAGCGTAGGACAGAAAGTAAGAGAGCCGGAATGCGCAAGCGTGAAGCGATGTAGCTCCCGAAATGCCCATGATTTGTGAAGCCGAATCCGTAGGAAAGGAAGCAGGCAGTATCTGATGAGTCGATATGCGAGAAATATCAGATTCACCCGGAGTTTGAAAGCCTGGCGAGCTTACATAGTATTCCAGTGGAACTGGAGATATCCTGTGTTTTCCAGGCAAGTGGTACGGAAAGAGAATCCCGAAAAGGAGGATCCAACCGAAAGGAATATAGGAAGTCCGACGAGCCCATATTAGTGATGAAGCCTGGTAATGCGGGTGGAGCGAAGGGGCCACGGTCGTTTCATAAAATTTTTTAAGTATTTTAAGTATGAGAGTATGATGGCTAAACATTTTCGATAGAAAGAGGTATTATGTACTAAGTTTTTCTATTGGTAGTGTAAAAATGACAGCAAAAGAGAAGTTCGAAACCATTGAAGA
>BNWE01000093.1 GCA_025998595.1 Alphaproteobacteria bacterium
ACATAGAAAACCAAAGTGATGGGCCAAATGAATTCAAGGTATGGGACGAAAAGTAGGATTTATCCGCATTCAGCGTATCTTCAGATTCTTAGCATACCTCCTGCTTTAGCAGGTCGTAATTGATTTCTCTGTGTCGACCAATTTCTCCTTTGTATGTCATTAACCATGTTCATCAATTAGGTTTTGCCACTTTTTGACAGTGGAGTTTGAGATGCTACAAGACGCAAAAAATTAAATGTGAACATGGTTACTGTTGAAGAGGATTATTCACGTCGGCGCTAGGAGAAGCCCCAGAATTGGTTCCTGCACTACTGCTAGATGGTGACAAAGAATGAGCAGTAGGAGTTGTAGGAAAAGGAGTTGCTGAAGCATGAGAATCAGCCCCTACTGCAAGTGGCGACGGAGAAAGAAACCGAGAATTACCGTCGACTTTCACTTTGCCATCGTCTGGCGATGGAGAAAGAGAAGTTGCATTAGGAGGAGTTGTTGCAGGATTGCTACTAGATGGTGATGGAGAAACTGAAGTTGCGTTAGGAGCTGGCGCTGGACGAGGAGAAGGAGGAGTCCGAACTGTACTACTGCTACCATCTTGTTGCGGCGATGGAGAAAGAGAAGTTGCGTTAGGAGCTGGCGCAGAACGAGGAGAAGTAGGAGTCCGAACTGCACTACTGCTACCATCTTGTTGCGGCGATGGAGAAACTGAAGTTGCGTTAGGAGTCGCGAGACGAGGAGGAGCCGCAGGATTATTATTGATTTCCGCACAGTTAGCTCTGAGTTGCTGAAGATTCAAGAGCGCTTCCTCTGAGAAGTCTTTTTCTTCCTCCTTTAGCTTCTCCTCATCTTCCTTGGTTTTAGCTTCAGGCGTTGTTGAAGAGGAGCTGTAGTCTTTTTTGCGATAATAATCCCCCATTATTCCCTTTAACTTTTCCTCAATACTTGCTTCTCTCAGCCCTCCATTCAAGGCGGTAATTTTGTCTGCAATTAACTGACAATGTGCAAATTCGTTAGATAGCTGATAGTGAGGCTTTAATTTGTCGATCTCGCGCACAGCAAGCCTCACATCTTGAATATCCTGATTTTGTCTATCTTCCACAAAATAGAGTTGTCCACCAATCGTGAATGGTAGTAGACCGCATATAGTCAAAATTTCCTCCGCATTAGTCCAAATAGAAGAGGTTTTGTCTTGCAGACAAATGACGTATACATAAATTATCTTCGCTATGATATTTTCACTATTACGGTTTATGAGATCTTCTATTTTCAAGCCCTCCTCTATTGCTTTTGGTGAAATCACAACACTAGCGAATCCACAATCAATAATTGCTTTGAGCATGGATTCTATCTCTTTTTTGCTTTGAGCATTCCCCAATATATTCTCAAGGTTTATACATTCGCCAATCTTTTCCACTGCAGAATCCATTTTTTTGGCATTTAGCAACGGAAAAAAAAGTTCGATTAAATTGGCATTTCTTGAATTCAATATCGTGTGTATTGCCAGAGATGTAGACTTAACAAAAAGTTCAGGAATTCCAAAAAAACTACTAATTTCGTTATGGTATGCATGTGTTATTTCGTGCAAAATACTAGAATTACCTCGGTTGTTTGCAGAAAAAAATGTTATCGGTGTCAGTATTAATGCATTATTATTCATACCAAATTTATACGCCTTAAAAAGATTCCGATCTCCGAGAACTACTTTCATTTTTTTCGTTCCGGAGTTCAAGAGATTAATTGCCAGCAGCGACATAATCCTTTGAAAACCACTGTAAGTCCCAAGCATCTCCAATAGATGTTCTTTGAATTTTTCCTTAGCTTCTACGGGATTATCAAACAATTTTTTAAGATTCTGAATTAGATCATGTAAATTATGTACTTCCATAAATTTTTTATCAAGGAGCTCCTTATTTTGATGATTTGAGGATTCCAACCATTTGTATTCTTTTATACGTTCTTTTTTGAGATTAATATTGGTTTCTATCAAAGCTCTCACACTCTTTTTGATTTCACTAAAATCAAAAAGGCAATCCTTTTCATCTATACAAAGCTTAATTATGCGTTCTTTCTGTTCAGCTTTTAATTCGGTGACAATGTTGTCTTTTGTAATTCTTTCAGTTTCTGTGATCAGACCAAGCAATTCGTCAGCTCTAGCTCTTTGCGCTTCCACTTTAATGTTGTTTACATTTCGCCTGAATACTTCTTTCATATTCGGCCAAGACAAATCTATCGTTGGTATGTCCTTGATTTGTGTGTTTCCGATAGTATCATTACCTACACCATACTTCTTAAAACCAAATAGCTCTCCGAGGCAGCACAACTCATTAATAATATTGTCCACTGAAAAAGATGGCACTTCCGCACTTGATTTCTCCGAGCTTAACGATGATTTGCCTACTGATAAATCTATCTTTGATGGCATTCTATGATGTCCACTATTTTTTGTGGCACATATGCCACTGTCAATTAACATCGCAGAAAAAAACTGGCCATTATTATACTACGTTTCATTATTTACCTCATTATTAAAATTAAACATAAGGACAATCATAAGGCAGGAAAGTTAATTCTTTATTAAAACAAGCAACAAGACTCTGTCTTTTTCGACAAAAAAGATCAAATTAAGACGGCGAGCTTAAATTCGCAAGAAGCTTTTAATGAATCGCTAATTATTTTATATTATTTAATCATTGGGAGTTTCACATGGCAGCAAAAATATCATTTAATGACGCGTTCGATATCTTCAATCGTCCGTTCTTTACTTTATTATACGATGCTCATACGATTCATCGTGATAATTTTGATGAGCAGCTCATACAAATCAGCACATTGCTCAGTCTGAAAACAGGAGGATGCTCCGAAGACTGCGCCTACTGCGCCCAATCTGCAAAAAACGGAAGAAAAGCGCCGAAGCAACCCATGGTGACCAAAGACGCCGTAATGGAGGCAGCGAAAAAAGCCAAAGAAAGCGGAAGCTCTCGATTCTGCATGAGTATGTCAGGCCGAAGTCCATCTGACGAAGAATTCGAGTATGTCTGCGATGTGATAAAAAGCGTGAAATCTCTGGGACTTGAGACGTGTGTCACTCTCGGATTTCTTTCTCATGATCAGGTAAAAAAATTGAAGGAAGCCGGGCTAGACTACTACAATCACAACGTCGATACATCCGCCGACTTTTACAAAAACATCGTAACCACTCGCACTCTGGATGATCGCCTAAACACCATAGAAATGATACAAAATGCCGGAATAAAAGTATGTTCCGGAGGCATTATTGGAATGGGCGAGACAAATGAAGATCGAGTAAAGATGTTGGTTATGCTGGCGAATTTGCCGACTCCTCCCCTATCGGTCCCCATCAATAGATTGGTGAAAATCCCGTGCACTCCGCTGGAAAATGTTCCAGATGTGGATAATTTCGATTTCATAAGAACGATTGCGTTGGCGCGCATTCTTATGCCGAAGTCATATGTGAGATTGTCGGCTGGACGGGATTCCATGTCGGAGGAAATGCAGGCGCTGTGCTTCTTCGCCGGAGCAAATTCTATGTTTTCCGGAGATAAACTGCTTACGGTACCAAATGCGCCATTGCCCAAAGATGCTGCCATGATGCAGAAAATGAATCTGAAAGAGGCGATGAGCACATGACAAAGACACTGTTTGGCGTATCAGATCAGGAACTCTGGAAGTTATTTCCAATTGTCATGAGCGAGTATCAGGAAAGCTGGGCAGAAATCTATGAAGCCGAAAAGAAGCTTTTGGAGAAACAAATCGGACCGAGCAACATTCTTCGCATAAGTCACTTCGGCAGTACCGCTGTTCCGGGACTTAGCGCAAAGCCAATCATAGATATACTGGTCGAAATACCGGATGACGCCGACTTTGATCGTCTGGCGCGAAACATTGGGCAAATTGGATACATCCATGTTAGATCAGAGTCTGAACCATATCCAAACGCAGTTTTCCTAAAGGGATACGCGCCCAATGGATTCTGCGGACAGGCATTTCATCTGCACGTAAGAAATTTTGGAGACTGGGATGAACTGCATTTCCAGGATTACCTCCGACAACATCCGAAAGCGGCAGAAGAATACGGTCGATTGAAAAACACACTTGGCCAAAAATTCAAATTCGATAGAGATTCCTATTCGGCAGCTAAGACAGATTTTGTACTCCGAATTACGGAGATGGCGAAACGTAATATTTTCAATGGAAAACTGTAACTTTTTGCAATTTTAATTTTTTGCGCACATAGAATAAGGCGCCATCCCTTACCACCCGTCTTTGTTTTTTTACGTGATCCATGGCACATGAGCCCACAACTCGTGAAAGAAAGTAGACGAGACGATCATAGAGAAGATGATTGCCAAGCCTTTTGTCAAAAATGACCTTTTTGATCTGTTTTGTTTTTTCTCTGTATACCTTTCCTTTGCTTCTTCAGCCAGCCCCACAGAGGCTCCCCAGTAAAGCGCAATAGCCAGAATAAGCAACAATTTTTCTAATCTTTCAACATCTCTCACGCTGAAAATCCACGACTTTTTAGATCAGCAAACATGCATTCGATGCTCCAGCGCTGTCCATAATCCAAAATTGTTTCTCTAGAAGGATCGCAATCCATCGCAATAATCCAGGCTTCATCATGTCCATCTTCGTGAAGATATCCCAAATTAGTTTGAATGTTTGACTCGTTAAAATCTGCCTCGATGGCCTTTGGTCCCGGAAGTTTGCCAACATCTTTCGCGGTTATGTTTTTACCTTCATATTGAATCGAAGATCGCGCAGCGAAACCATCAAGCACTGCCTATCTTCCAGAATCTGGCTTTGATCCATTATCAAAGTTATTGTTTCGCCTTTTTTTAGTAGAATATCAGCGATTTCCAGCACAAAATTTTTCATAAATTCGACAACTGTGATTTTTTTGTTTTTTAAAAGTCTACGAATGCGGCTTTCTTGCGATTTTCTTTTGCAAATATTTGGAAGAACATTGATCCATTCGTAAGAATTTACACTCCTGGTCGTGAGACTTGCCGCAACGCAATCTGAGGTTGCAGCAATAAGTCTTGGATCAATGTTTGGAACCTTTTGTTTCAGATTGTTTTCGATACACCTTGACAAACCCGACGCGCTCCATGTTTTTCTAAGATGCATAGCTCCTCATTTTGTTAAATACATCAACAGTTTAGCGCATCTTTTTTTGAATGAAAAGACGAGGAGGGTGGTAAGGCTTGAGACCAACGTGATGCCAAAGTGACGTGGGAGCCGATTTCTCTTGCTGAAGCGAATATATGAGTTAGTTTTTGCAACGTGGGTGTTTTTTCGCAAACATTTCTTAAAATTTTTTATGTATTTTTCTCAAATTCGCTTGACTTTTTTGTTTTTCGGAGGTATACTTACTATTATGTTTTTTTATAATATA
>BNWE01000094.1 GCA_025998595.1 Alphaproteobacteria bacterium
TACGGATTCCATGTGCTTCCACTTCATAACCGTATTCGGACTTATGTTATATTTCGACGCCAATTTCGCTATACTCTCTGTGCTCTGCTGTATCTCTAAACGAACTGCCTCCGTCGTGCGGGCGCTCATGTGTAAAATTTATCCCATAGTACCTCCTTAAATCCCTCGTATCCAACCTCTGCTATTATATCATGATGTGACGGGACCAAACACCGTAGGGACCCAGTTGAAAAATCCGTTCCTCTGGAAAATAAAATGCCCCCGGCACCATCTTCAATATTGAAAATATCTCAGAATGAGTAAACGCAGGCGCTGCAAGCGCCAATGACTCAGCCCTGTTTTACATAACCAAAATATACGAGCATATCAAGCGCTATTTGTTTTTTCTTCTGATCATCTAGGTATCCCCAATTGACCTGAGTCATACTATTACGCGTCATAATCCTAACAAACAAATCAGCTATGTCTTTAAAACCCTCAAAATTCGCAATTAATCTCTCAACCAAAACCTCTGGCAAAAATGCCTTCCATGCCAATTGCGGCACTATCTCAGCTTTATAAGCATCTTCATTCTCAAAATAGATACACATATCGATTTTGTCCTTTATTCCCAAACTGGGTTCTCTCGCCAACAAAGCAAGGCAAGACAAACGAAGGGCATTTGTCTGTTCGTTAGAACAATTATTGAACCCATGCATCAGATATCCAACAACTGCAGCAGTTAAATCTCTATCGTCTCCCTTAATAGCCTTATCCAAAGCACCAAAAAGATATCTAATCATGCCCCAATTTCCCAAATGCAAACTGGATATATTGGATATATTTTGCAGCGCCAAGAGAAACGTCGTTTTGAATGTGCCACCCTTATTGTCCATAAGTTCACTAGCTCTTTGGCGAAAATTGCTATAACTCTGCAACGCATAAGATAATATTTTAGGTGTTTTGCATGCACTAACGTATATTGCATCCCAAGCATTTCCCAACAAGGCAATATACTTTGGTTCCAATGCCCCCCCCATTCCCAAAAGCATCTTTACCCCATTAAGAAAAACATCGGTAGCATAGTTATTGTTAGCGATAATTTTTTCCTGAATGTTACCGGTGGACATCAGACTCTCAGCGGATAATTTTTCAAAAATCATAGGAACTCGCTTCATTTGTTCGCCATTTAAAACCGATGTGGAAATTCTATCAATGGAAATATTACCATCTCTTTTGAGAGAGTTACGATCATATGGAAAATAATCAGCAGATGCGATTTTAGATGTGAAAGCTTCCCTTAAATCCCTATCCATGACAAATTCTTCATACATGTATTGATGATAGCATAATATAAAATCTCTAACGGCATCGGTTGCATACGAAGCATTAAGTAGATTCCAGTTCGTTAGGCCTTCCGTATCAACATAAAGCCTAAAAGATGTTAGATCAAACTTAACAAAATGCTCCTGCCCAGCCAAAGCACCCTTTAAAGTACATTTTCGATTATCATAGTCAACATCAAAAAAAGCTTGGTGCCCCAAAAACTTTCTAAGAGCCTGACGAATTTCCCAACGCTCTCCTGGCTCCGTAAAAGTTAGATGTTCGGCTATGTTATTTAAATCACTATTCTCACCAAGCTTAAATTCACTCTTTATTTCTTCCGAATATTCTTTATGAGAAAAAAGATAACTGGATAAATCTTGAACAAAACTATTGCGGGTACCAATCGTTTCTTTGATTTTATATAAAAGCATTTTATCTATTTGAGAATACAGGGCATCGGCATTTAATTTATCATCATCAATAGTTAGCAGCCCGACAAAATTATAAGTGCCACTCTGCTTAGATCTAATTATCCCCCTCTCAATCATGAACCCAATATTTTCCATAACCAGATCATTTTCTATATCCAGTTCATTACTGTAAAACAATGTAAATGAACTACCTTTTAATAATAAAGTCATAATAAGGCTTATATCTACACGATTCCCGGCACCGCATTCACACAGCATTTCGTATAGGTCATTTGATATGTTCATTCCATTACGATCTTTGAAATAAGCACCGAACCTCTTTGCAAATGTATCTATAAATATGCGGTTTTTTTTTCTATGCTCCACCCAACGTCCTGCCGTCTTTCTTTCTCCGTAAGACACACTCCAGGTGATTTTTTCCCACTTTGAAAACGCCATGAAGTTAGTCGAAGAGTTTGAATTACTTGGTCCACTTGACTCAATTCCTCTAAGTTCTCGCAAATCAAGATTTGCATTGAAGCGTGCCAGCTCCTGGGGAGTTAGTAGATCTTCTAATGTGGGAGCAGCCTTTTTCCAAGATAGCTGAAATACATCATCAGTTGGAACACTCGTATTGTAGTGATAGAGAGCTATGCCATCTAGATTCTCCATTGCATCCATAGCGCCAACAATATGTGCAGAATATATGACTCCCAGCGCAAGAGCGCTGCAAGTAAAAATACGTTTCATTATCGTTCATCCCTTTTGTAAAATAAAAATTGTGACAATCCTTAATGCGTTCTTGTTACAGACCGAACATCGATACAGCACTATAATAATATAAAATTTTTGTTTTTTCAAGGTGCTTGCAACAAAAATATGACGTTGGATCCGTTTTGTTTTGCAAGCACATCTTGCATGCCTTTCAATTGGTATTGGGCGCAAAGCCGTAAACGAATATGTTGCAGACATTAGACTTTTAGAAATTGTATGGCTGCAGATACCATTTCGGCATTTATTTTTGCATGTTCCGCTTCTTCACTAATTGCCATACAAACCCCGAGACCATTTTGTCTCAAAACATTGATCGACGACAGCATGACATTTAGTGGAATAATATCATCTTGCCTTGCGTGGACCATGAGAAGCCGCGTATTTGGACTACTTGGTCTCGTCTCCTGGTCCAGTAGAATCCCCGCAAATGATATGATCGAATTCACTCCCAGTTTCAGTCCAAGATCAATGGCTAACATGGCTCCCTGAAAAAAACCAGCCAGTATTACGTTTTTATAGACAAGTCCTTTGGCAGCCAGAATTTCGTCGATATATGACTTGATCGCTTCTTCGCAATTTCTAAGTGCCATTACCTTTTCTTCTGCCGTGTCTCCTGCAATTGAAAACCATTGATATCCTCCTTCTTCATTTTCACACTCCTCAAGCGCTTTTGGAACATGAATCTCCACATCTTTAAACTTGCTGGAGAACAGTTCTCCAACTGTCAGGATATCATTTGGTTCACTACCATAGTCATGAAATACAAACATGATCTTTTTTACTCTTTTGGTAGCTTCTATTACTATCTCTTCCATATAAACTCCTTAGTGCAATGAGTCATGTGCTTGCGGCCACGCCAACGTGACGCTGGACTTGCTTTTCAACAGCTAGCGAAGCAGATCCACCATCACTTTGTGGTACGACAATATTAGCACGACTAGTAATTTTTTCCCTCTTTCCATACGAACAGCGCAATTGCCGTAAGAGCAGCGGAAACCGTGAACAATACCCACGGTATGACTATATTTCCCGTTGAGTTTATCAACATTGTAGCCCAAGTAGGAGCATACGCACCGAAGGCAGCCATAGCAAAGTTATGAGCGATGGAAACACCGATCAAACGTACTTTGGTTGGCAGCATGGAGCATATGGCCGCTGGAATTACGGACCAATACATAGAAAACAAAAATATAAGCAACATCTGTCCAAGCACAGCTTCAATGAATACACCGGAGCTCAAAAATAAAAAGGCCGGATACGCGAGAACTCCCATGAGAATCGTTGATATCAGCATTTGGCGTCTTCTACCGACTTTATCTGCCGTCCATCCGCCAAATATTATGAACACTGCAAATAAAACCATGTTTATGGTCTGAATTACGATTGCGTCCTGTCTTCCAAAATGTACGAACTTCTCGAAATATGGCATAAAGAACACCGACAGAAGGAAATACCCACAGGCCGTAAGAACATCGGTTATGGTGATCAGTACCAGTCCTTTCCAGTGATTCTTGAACAAATTACCAAGAAGTCCTTCCTTTTTGGCTGCCGGTACTGCTCCTTCTTTCTTCTGTGTTTCAAGAAATTCTTTCGGATCTTCTAGTTTGTTTTTTACGTATTCAGCCACAAATGTTCCGACAAAACTCAAGACAAACGCTATTCTCCAGCCATAGTTTTCCAGCTGCTGTTCAGTGCATAAAAACGTTATACAAGCTGCGACAAATGTTCCCAGCACAAAACCGCTCACTAAACTGAAAGGCGCCCAGCAGGAATATGTTGCTTTCTTATCTGCGCTAGAATGCTCATACAGGAATACGATTGTCCCGGTAAATCCACCACCAAGAGCCAATCCCTGGACTATCCTGGCCAGAATCAACGAGACTCCTGCCCATCCGCCGATTTGTGCGTATGTCGGCAAAAATCCCATTAATGCCGTTGGTATGGCCATCATATATATGGAAATGACAAGCGCCCTTTTTCTCCCGACCACATCTCCGATATATCCAAACATTATGGCTCCAATAGGCCTCGCTATTAATCCAGCAGCAAATGCTCCAAGCGTAGCGATAAGCTGCAAGTACTCATTTCCAGGTGGAAAAAATAGCTTGCTTATTATTGTTGTGAAACAACCGTAAATCGCAAAGTCGTACCACTCGAGCGCGTTGCCTGCAACGCACGACATAATAACCTTTTTCATTTTCTCGAACTCGGAAACCTTTTCCGTATTTTTATTACTCATATAATCCTGCCATGTTTAATTGAAAACGATAGATTTTATATTACAAAAAACATTTTTTCAATGGATCGCTTAAATGTGAATAAGACATTGAGTTTTTTCATGAGAGATTTTATTGGTTGCTCAGGCTTTTTTCTTATTTTACCCAAGACAGCGAGAGCCCTTTTTTTAAATATCCATATTTTCGGCAGCATTGTCGTTACGAATGCGCGCTTATCTTCGTTATAGTAGAACCACTTTGAGTGAGTAACAAGAAAATGCCAGTATTTTTTGATCAAACTCTTTCTCTTGTTACTGCGCAAAAGCAGCTCCGCCATAAAACAACATTCAGCCTCTAATAGACCTATTGCATAAGTCGATTTTGGAAGCTGATAATCAGGGCTTTCAGGTGGCTTTGTCGAGTAGGCCGAAAGAATTTCACCCTCAGCGGCCCATTCAACACTGAAGTGCATCAAGTAGCGACCTAAAAAAAGAGCGTTTTTGTGGATTTGGGCAAAAAAAGTAGTGAAAAAGCCACGTGAAGAAGTGGCCCATTCAACACTGAAGTGCATCAAGTAGCGACCTAAAAAAGAGCGTTTTTGTGGATTTGGGCAAAAAAAGTAGTGAAAAAGCCACGTGAAGAAGTTAATCTCGAGTTAGTTTAAATAAAGAGGT
>BNWE01000095.1 GCA_025998595.1 Alphaproteobacteria bacterium
GAGTAAAGGTGACTGAAGATTTTAAGGTACTAAAGCAGATTTTGGCGTTGGAAAGTAAATCAGTGGACGAGCTTACTAAATTGTGGGGAACGTTTTACGACCACGAACCGATGTCCTACAGCAAATCGTATTTGGTTTCCAAGATTGCTTACAAGATCCAGGAGCTCGCCTTTGGCGGGCTTCCGGAAAATACGCGGAAGCGGATGGATCAGCTGTCCACGAACATCAATGGAAGTGTCGTGAAGAAAAAGTACAAACCATTGATTGGCGCAAAGATCGTTAAAGAATACCACGATAAAACGTACGAAATCGTCGTTGTAGACGGCGGATTTTCCTTCGAAGGTGAGGTCTTCAAGTCACTGTCTGCCATAGCCACGAAAATCACAGGAACAAAATGGAATGGTCTAAAGTTTTTTGGAATAAAGGAATAGAAAAATGAAAACTTACAAGGATGGCAAAAACAATGGATCCAACGTCACGTTGGTGCGGTGCGCAATTTATACGAGAAAATCGAGCGAAGAAGGCCTTGAGCAAGAATTCAATAGCCTTGATGCTCAGCGTATTGCTGCCGAAAACTACATTCGGAGTCAGCAAGGAAAAGGCTGGATTATTCTACCTCAACACTACGATGACGGAGGATTTTCCGGCGGAAACATAAACAGACCAGGGCTGACAGAATTACTGAAGGATATCAGACAGCAAAAAATAGACTGCGTAGTTACGTACAAACTGGATCGACTTTCCAGGTCTTTGTTAGATTTTGCAAGTATAATGAATATTTTTGACAACAATGAGGTAATCTTTGATACGGTCACAGAATCCTTCAGCTCTGCCAGTTCGTCTGGAAGGTTAATGCTGAATATGCTGCTGAGTTTTGCGCAATATGAACGCGAGCTGACGAGCGAGCGCATCCGCGATAAATTTGCAGAGTCAAAGAGAAAAGGCATGTGGATGGGCGGATATCCTATACTGGGCTACGATATAAAAGAGCGGAAATTACTGATAAATGAGGAAGAAGCTGCTGTCGTGCGTCTAATTTACGAAAGATTTCTGGAAACTGAATCCTGCACAGTCGTCATGAATGAGCTGAATCGCCGCGGACATCGATCAAAGCCGCGTCCCAACGTAAAAGGCAGAAACAACGGCGAAAAATTGTACAACAAAAAAACTGTGCGACGCATTCTTGAAAATCCATATTACAAAGGCTATGTCACACACAAAGGTGAGCTTTACGAAGGTCAACATGAAGCAATCATTGTGGAAGAAACTTGTAGCAAAGTTCAGGGAATTTTCGCTAAAAACAAGAGCACAAAGCATCAGAAAAAATCCAGTCCGTATCCACTAAAAGGACTGCTGAAGTGTGGAGCATGCGGAGCCACGATGACTCCAACCAGTTGCAACAACCACGGATTGAAATATCGATACTACACTTGCAATAATCATATACGTTTTAAAAGCTGTAAGTCGGCTGTAAGAAATGTTCCTGCAGAAGGAATAGAAGAAAAAGTTGTCGAAGAAGTTTTGATGAAATTGAAGTCACCGGAAATTATGTTGAAAATCCAGGAATTGGCAATGGAAAATGCAATCGACGAAAAACAATTGCGATCATCATTGGAAAAACTTAGCGAGACGTGGACATATTTATATCCACAGGAACAGATGCGAATCATGAATTTGTTGATCAATTTCATCGAACTAAGGGAGGGTGGCCTCAATATTCAGATGAACATGGATGGATTCAATACATTGCTGCTTGGATTAGGTGTATAAAATAACCATGTTCACATTTAAATTTTTGCGCCCTGCAGCATCTCAAACTCCATTGTCAAAAAGTGGCAAAAACCTATTAATGAACATGGTTAATGACCATAAATGCTACAATTGCAATGATTGATGAGGCTGCCGCAAAGCAGTCTCAACTCATAGAAAATGTTTTTATTCCATTGAAAATCGTTAAACGCGGCTCACACAAGGGAAAAATTCTGAGCAAAACATATTCGGCAGAAAAGGAAGAGGCCGACGAAACGCTAATCAATGGACTTATAAAAGCATATCTATGGGAAAAGCTCATCTACGAGCAATTTGATGGTGATTTAGAGACATTCTGCCTTCAGAACAAATTTTCAAAACGATATGTACAGCAGGTGTTGAAATTAAATATCTTAAGTCCCAAAATCAAAGAAGCAATCCTTGACGGAAAGCGCCCAAAACACCTGCTGTTGAGGGATCTAGTCAGAAAACCATTCTCCTACACATGGGAAGAGCAGGAAAGAACTCTTGGTTTTTGCTAAACAAAATGGCTCCTACTGAGCTTTGAGTTGTTCGAGTTCTTTGGTCGAGATGCCAGTATACTTGCCAACTGTAGCTACTGACATTCCATCAGCTAGCATTGATAATGCGGTCTCTCTTTTTCCTTTTTCAACGCCTCTCGCTTCACCTCTCGCTTCGCCTTCTCTTCTAGCTTTGTTGACATCGTGAGACCTAGCATTAATGGCATCATTTTGCGCTTTTAGGCGCATATTATATATGCGTCTCGTTTCCGGGTCTTGGCTCAAATGTATAAGACCTTCCATGGCTTCATTCACCTCCTTAATTGTTAAAAATTCCGGCGGAATTGCTTGTGGAGCTTTCAAAAACGACATCCAAACCGAAAATAAATCAGAAATATTAGCTCGTTTCTCATCAATTTTTTTCAATTCGATGATAAATATGCGAAACTTATCGCTGGCTGACGCAGTTGGATTTCCTGCCGGATCTTCTTCATACATAAACCTGATTTTGTGTGTATGATAATTGCGGCCAGTTTCGTTATAATTGGTAATCCAAATTGATATAAGATTCGGAAGAGAGTCATATTCATCGCCTTCATGCAGTTCTTCCGGCAACATTTTAGATTGACCAAAAGCGGCACGATTGACGATATTCCCTTCATCTTGACACTGAATCTCGATTTGTATTTTTGTTTTTTCGTCAGTTGTTGCACGAATATCTAGTCGAACACTTTTGCCATCTTCCATATCCTTTGGAATATCAGTATTTTCGAGAGTAATATCCTGGATAAAAGGATTACCATCTAATATCGAATTTAACAGACTGATGAGCAGCCGCTTATGATCCTCTCGACCGAATAGGCCTTTAAATATAAAATCGTATCGAGGCAATAATAAATCAACGTTTTCTGCATTTTTAACTTTTCGCATAATCTGCTTCTCTCATATATCGATCGTATTATATCATGTTTTTGTTGAAAGCGGTAGTTTTTTTAAAGGACAATATTGCGAGCGCAAATAGACTAACTTTCATCAAGGTTCGCAGATGGTTTTTGGCGACTAAACTTTTGAGCTGGATTCGTGAGCCCTTTTGGTCGCCGTTAGCAACAACTTTCACTTTGCCAGCCGTCTTTTCTAAAACTCTCTAACTTCGTGATGTTCGACTGGAGGAGGAGGAGACCCTCATTACGAACTTATTCTCCGTTTTTTATTGACGGCTTTATCGTGGCATTTCAAGCACTTACTGTTTGTCTGTTAACTTTTGTGACTCCTACTACTTCAAGAGGATGGCCATGAACTAGAGAATTTTAGATGGAAGCGATTGGCAAAAAACAATGTTAAGTAACATCGATTATGTCTTAACTTTTTTACGCATTACATGCGAGACACAATCTGAAGCGTTTTATTTAGAAGTAAACAGAAAGAATGCGTTGCTGGTATTGGTGATTTGATTTATTATGAGACAGTTTTTAGACGAAACGCAACAAATGTTATCATCAGGATCTAAACTCTCAATAAATTGGGAATTCAAGGAGAATCAAGAAAATGACTTTTTTAGTGATGTCAGAAACATCATACTGTCAGCAAGAACAAATGCCATCAGAAGCGTTGATTTTCAGCGCGTTATGATGTATTGGAAACTCGGAGAACGTATTTTTATTGAAGAACAAGAAGGTCGAGAGCGCGCACAATATGGCGAATATCTAATTCGCAACCTTGCTAAGAACATTGAGCCTGAGTTTGGAAGTGGATTTTCTGTTCGCCAATTGGAGAGAGCACGGCAGTTTTTCCGAATTTATCCAATTGCGTCCGCACTGAGGTCGCAATTCAATTGGCTGCAATACAGGCTTTTGATAACCATAAGCAATCCTGATAAACGAGAGTATTATGAACTTGAAGCGTTCCATAATAACTGGAACGGACGCGAATTAGAACGACAGATAAATTCATCGCTTTATGAAAGACTTTTGCTTAGTAATGACAAAAAATCAGTTCTTGAAATTGCACGACGGGAACGTGTTCCACAAGAGCCGACAGAAATTATTAAAGATCCGATGATGCTTGAATTCCTCGGTTTGAAGCGTGAAGCAGTTTATTATGAACAAGACTTCGAAGCAGCGTTAATTACCCATTTACAGGAATTTTTACTTGAGATGGGGAATGGATTTTCATTTGTGGCTCGTCAAAAACGAATTTTGATTGAAGATGATGAGTTTTTTGTGGATTTGGTTCTTTATAACAGACTTTTGCGGTGTTTTGTTGTAACTGAAATTAAAATGCACAAAATTACACATGCTGATTTAGGACAGCTCCAGATGTACGTAAATTACTATGATCGTTTTGAAAAACTACCAGATGAAAGCTCAACCGTTGGAATCCTGCTCTGCGCTGATAAAAATGATACTCTTGTAAAAATCTCTTTACCAAAGGATAACAAACACATTTTAACCAATAAATATGAGCTTTATTTGCCGAGCGAAAAGCAATTGCTCAAGGAAATAAAAGAAGAATTACAACGCGCCAATTTAAAAAATAAAGAGAACGAATTGGATGGAGAAAGTGTCGCAATAGAATTACTATGAAGTACATTCTTTTTGATACTAGTGAAGCCATGACTCTTCACAAAAACCCCATCGTTTTTTCCTGCTCAGTCCATATAAGTGAGAAGGATTTGTTCACAAAATCGCTCAGTAGCAGGTGTTTGGGATGTTTACCATCGAGAATGGCTTCTTTTATTTTAGGACTGAGCAAATTTAGTTTCAGCATCTTTTGTGCATATCTTTTCGAAAATTTATTTTGTCTGCAAAAAGTTTCTAAATCGCCGTCGAATTGTTCGTAGATGATTTTTTCCCACAGATAGGCTTTCAGAAGTCCTCGCACCAACGTTTCGTCTGGTTCTTCTTTTTCTGCCGAATATGTTTGGCTGAGGACTTTGCCTTTACATGAGCCGCGTTTAATGATTTTCAATGGAATCAATTACGACCTGCTAAAGCAGGAGGTATGCTAAGAATCTGAAGATACGCTGAATGCGGATAAATCCTACTTTTCGTCCCATACCTTGAATTCATTTGGCCCATCACTTTGGTTTTCTATGT
>BNWE01000096.1 GCA_025998595.1 Alphaproteobacteria bacterium
AGCTCAAACAGCTGTTCTTTACCAAGTCCAAGCAGCTGTTCTCCAACTCCTAACAGCCCTCCTGCTCTCTACCCTTTTTGTCCAAGTAGCATCGCATCAGCTTCAAGCAGTAGTTCGTCAAGCTCAAACAGTCTTACTTTGAGTCCTAGTTACTATGTCCCGACTCCCATGGAGCCAAGTGTCCCACCTCATAGTTTTGATCAGCTGCGAAAATTAAGAATTTCTCCAAGCCCTATCAGCGCTTCCTCAAGTAGCAGTTCTACAAGCAGTAGTTCGTCAAGCTCAAGCAGTTTTGCTTCGAGTTCCAGTTACCATCTTCCGATTTCACACCCACCTCATTTATCGAGGTCAAGTCTCACGCCTCCACCTCCAGGAAGGCCAGGATTTTCTCTAAGCCCTAGCCGTTCTTTCTCAAGTAGCCCTTCTCCAAGCAGTAGTTCATCCAACTTAGAGGACAATGACTCCTTTTTGAAAAAATGTTCTTCAATCGACCATCTTGGAGTTTTTGCTCAAGAAGCTCTTCATAAAAATATATGCGCTCAAGAAGAGATTGTTAAAGTTCTTCTTGATCCAATGGTTATTACCTCAGTTACCCATTCGTCTGAGCGAGAAAAATGCGTAAAACAACTTGGAGAACTAAACAAAAAAGCTTTACAATATCTTGACAGAAGCATAAGGCGTCTTCCTTATGCCCGCGAGTTTCTTCGGTGGGCTTTGTGTTGTATTCCTATTATAGAAAATTATCTACGTGATTTTTTTAATGTTTTTTCGAATTTTACTAATGGAAAAGAATATGGTGAGCACTTTTTCCGTATTCTGAAATCTGATTCGTGTTTGAATGATTTGGAAGGACTGTATGGGATTTTGCTTGACAGGGCTCCTGAAGATCTAGAAGAAGGTTTGAGAGAAAAAGTCAATAAACTTCAATCTGATGAGAAGCTGTGTTTTCGGTTGATGGATTTGGAGCGTTTTGAGCATTTAGAGCGGTTGAAGCATTTTGAGCGGTTGAAGCAGTTGGATACGTTGGAGCTGGAGAAGCTACAACGGAGCCTGGAATTGCCGCTTTCTGAGAGAATTTCGCTTTGTCTTTGTCGTATTTCCGAACATCTTCTGAATGTTAAGCGACATATTGAACATCTTGCCCATGTTCATCCTGAATGTAATCGTAATCAAATGCATTCTCATTGTCAGGCGGTTTTTGTCAGAGTCGCTCACAGCATGTATCTACGTAAATTGCTTAATGATATAAAGGATTTGATTGATAGCCTTGGTAGCAATAATACGGCCATCAGTCAAGAACCTGATGCTAAAAAGCTGTTAGATAAAATATTTGAAGCTAAGAGTTTCTTGTCCGGGTTAAGTTCTCAAGACAACCAAGAAGAAGAGGAGTCTAAAGGCAAAGGTAAATCAAAAGATTAGAAAATAAACAATACGGCGGAGCTACGGCTCTGCCAGAGCTATAAAACAAGCCTCAATTCCTGGATGACGGTAATTTCTGTATTTTATGCCCTCCAGAGGAGCGTAGCGACGTTGGGATCCGGTTGAACAAAATTCACCCACAACTCTTGGCACATTTTCTTATAATATTTTTAAGGCTTTTATAGGGCAAAGCGATCAACTATCGTTAAACATAACATTCGAGGAGCGCCGTAGCCGCTCCTCTGGTGCGCTATTACTTAACTCCAGTGAGAAGTTGCTTTAAGATATCGATATATCCATTTTTGTATGCAATATACAACGGTGTTTCCTGACTGTTGTCTTTTGCGATTGGATTGGCTCCATTCTTCATAAGACTGGCGACAATATCAATGTATTCATTTTTAACTGCATGATGTAATGGAGTTGAGCCGTTTTCATCCCTTGCGTTCAGATCTATATTTGGATTCGATAGGAAACTATCAACAGCCTGAATGTCTCCATTAGCAACTGCCTGCAGCAACGAATCCGAAGCAGGAATTTTGTATATGTCTTTTTTGCCACACCAAATTTCGCCTAGTTCATTTGCTGCCTTTACTTTTTTGAGACTTTTGACAGAAGGTTCCTTGTGTTCATAAACCCAGATCAAAGGTCCAATAAATTCTCTGATTTTCAATCCAAAAACAAGGTATGCCACCATATCTAACGTACTTGCATATGATCGTGATGCTTTTTGTATATCTACGAACATAATATCCAACGCATATTTTTCATATGGTTGTATGGATGGATTATTGATGAAGATTTCCTTTAATTTTCTGGTATCCCTAAAAAATTGCCTTATAATTTTTTTAGAGCGATAAAGATGCCTGTCGTTTATGTGTAGCCCAGACATTATCTCAAACTCCTTTTTCACTGTTGCTACTTCGGAATCGGTTAGTTCTGGGGATAGAGCAACAGGCGCAGGCTCAATATCCATATCCTGTGTTACTACATTTTCGTTTGATGAGGCATTAGCCACATCCTTATGGCACTCAAGAAGCGCACATAATTTTGTATGCTTAGGAAATTGCCATATCTTTTCAGAGCGACTAGGATTGCAAGTGACAGCTCCAACGTCGCAACAGCCAACGAGAGCGTATCCGCAAGCAATTATCATAATTTTTTTCATATCAATTCCTCTCTATTTTCATAAGCGCATTATATATTATTTTTTTGCAAAAATCAAGGTCTATTTTTGTTTTTTTACTAAAGTAAATATATGCCAGGGGGCTTTAATTCTCTGCGACCAATTTTATAGCCCTCCTATGGAACAGAGCGCTGTTTAGGCCTCGTGCAAAATTAACTTGTACGATCTATTATCAAAGCGTTCTGTAATTTCATGTTTCAAAACAAAAAATAATTCAAGTTATTCTTGCTCGAGGCCTAAACATCATATCTTATCACAAATATGTTCCTGTAATAGCTGAAGCAACCAAAAGTCAGCATACTTTTCAAGAAAAAAACAGCAATACATCTGGAAAATTAGCCAAACGCACTTGATCTTCGACCATAGTTGTTATACCATAATATCCAGTTCATATGGAAATCTTGCATGTTTCTTGAGGTAGCAGGCGATATTTTCTTTGAACAGTGCATTTTAGAAATGTTGTCCCCTTCGTCTAGTGGCCTAGGACGTCGCCCTCTCACGGCGGGAACAGGGATTCGAATTCCCTAGGGGACGCCACTGAAATCTCAGTGGTTTTTGTGAGAAATGTTGTTCCCAAAACTTTGGAGACTCGATTTTAGGGCCGGAATAGCCTCTATTCTGGAGACCTTTCATTTGCTTTGCAACTAAAAATATATACTTGCTTGGTTTTTGAGCCACTGGTTTTGTATCAAAAAAGCTCCACCTGAGTTGGTACATGCGTTACTTTTAATCTACCGTCCGAAAATATCAGACTAAAAGAGTGATATTTCTCCGCCTCTGCCACGGAAGTAATGGGAGACATTTTGGGCGATTCTACAAATGCAAATCCCTTTCTCAGAATATTGACATGCGAGTTCGACTCGATTCCATTCGCGAGAATTGTAAAAATGTTCTTGGAGTTTTCTAACTTTGCAAAGATTAGAAACTGCAATTTCTGAAAAATATCATTTACGTTTTCTCTTAGAGCCGGCTTTGGAACTATAATTCTGGCTAGCAGTAGTCGCTTGTTCGCGATGAATCTATTGGCAACGGACATTACTCTGTCAAACGCGTAATCCACTCGCTGGATTTTTTCCGCAACGATTCCTCCTATGTCCAGAATTTTATTGGAGCGCAGAAAGAGTCGCTTTTTTTCCAGATTATTCGCCGTGATGATGTTTAATTTTGAAAATATCCTGCTAATATCCGCCTGCAATTTGATTTTCTCCGGAACAGCAAACTCTGCCGCAGCAGTTGGAGTTGGAGCCCGCAGATCCGAAGCATAGTCGATCAGAGTAGTATCGGTTTCGTGACCAATAGCAGATATAATTGGAATATTGCTGCGTACAACCGCTCGTACGATATCCTCTTCGTTAAAGGGCATTAGATCTTCGAAACTTCCTCCTCCCCTTGCCACAATCAACAGATCGGGCTTTTTATCCGCTGGTAGCGAGTTCATGCCGTCAATTGCCTCGACAACTTGCCGACATGCGTCCAATCCCTGCACCAAAACAGGCCAAAGCAAGACATCTCGCGGAAATCTCTGGCCTATGCGGTGCAACATATCCCGGATAACTGCTCCAGTGGGAGATGTTATGATTCCAATGGTTTTCGGCAAGAATGGAATCGGTTTCTTTTTGGATTGATCGAAAAGACCTTCAGCAGCCAATTTCTTTTTTCTTTCTTCAAGGATTTTTAAAAGTTCACCAACTCCGGAAAGCTCAAACTGCTCAACAACAAACTGATATTTCGAACGCATGGGATAGGTTGTGACTTGCCCGAGGCATTTCACCTCCATTCCGTCTTCCAGTTTTATGTTTTGCTTTTGAGCCACGTATTTCCAGCAGACAGCATCTATTACAGAGTCTGAATCCTTGAGCGCAAAATACAAATGTCCGGAAGAATGCACCTTCAACGCACTGACTTCCGCCTTCAATTGTATCCTGCTGAAGTTTTGCTCCATAGATCTTTTTATCAGGGCTGAAAGTCTTGAAACTGTATATTCTTCTTCCAATTGTTTTCTCCAATTTTCTCTAGATGATCGCCTACTCACGTCTTGAGTTTAGCATTTACATTCACCAACGAACATTGTCACAATAAGATTTTTTTATCACTGTTTGGTCCCGCCTCATCATGACCCGATGAAAGAACCCAAGTTTTGGGATCCTTCTGTAATTTTTTAGCAACAAATTCAAAAGGAGTCAAGCCATTTAAAGCTTTCAATCTCTTCCCAAAATTATGTGCTCTTATGTAAAGGTTCAGAGACATATGAGACGGCTCAAAAACCAGCGACTATATATTTTTAGTTGCAAAGAAAGTGAAAGGTCTCCAGAATAGGTGAAGTTTTTAAAATTAACCTTGAGGAGACCAATATGCACAATCTGCACATCAATAACCATGTTCACATTTAATTTTTTGCGTCTCGCAGCCTTTAAAATTCCAGTGTCAAAAAGTGGCAAAACCTAATTGATGAACATGGTTAATGATCTTAGACCGAATTGCGGAATCAATTACGACCTGCTAAAGCAGGAGGTATGCTAAGAATCTGAAGATACGCTGAATGCGGATAAATCCTACTTTTCGTCCCATACCTTGAATTCATTTGGCCCATCACTTTGGTTTTCTATGT
>BNWE01000097.1 GCA_025998595.1 Alphaproteobacteria bacterium
GAATCATGTCTATGATCACGCAAAAAGAATGGGCGCATCGCCAGGGATTTTCTAAACAATATGCGAATACATTAATAAAGACAGGTCAAATTCCGTTAGTTGATGGTCTTGTTGATGAAGAACAAGCAAACGCCATTATTGCAAGCATTCGAAACCCGAATCAGCCAATCAGGAGGAGCCAGTTTACAGAAAATAAAATTCAGCATGGAGATGATCTTCCGACGTTATTACTAAAAACCAGAATCAAAAACGAAATTGAACGTGGGAAATTGTTGGAAGCAAAAGTGAAATCCGAAATTGGCGAACTCGTATCGGCCGAAGCAGTGAAAAATGCTATGTTTGCGAAAGGCCGCATCATTCGTGATGGAATGATGAATATTCCGGATCGCGTTTCGTCTTTGATTGCGACAATCAATGACGCTTCTAAAATTCACGAAATACTTTCCAATGAAATACGAGAAGTGCTAACGGAACTAAGCCGAGATGATTGATGGTATAGATCTTTCTCCATACAATGCAGGATTGCGTCCAGATTCCATTCTTTTGGTTTCAGATTGGGCGGATGAAAATCGTATTTTGTCGCAAACGGCCTCTTCGGAACCAGGAAAATTTCGAACGGAACGCACTCCATATTTAAAGGAAATAATGGATGCATTGTCGCCATCGTCTCCAATTGAAAAAGTCGTTTTTATGAAAGGATCCCAAATCGGCGGAACTGAGGCTGGAAATAATTGGATCGGATACATCATCGATCAAGCTCCTGGGCCAATGTTGGTGGTTCAACCAACGGTAGAAATGGGAAAACGATGGAGCAAAGGAAGATTGGCTCCACTCATCGAAGATACAGAATGTCTGCGCAACAAAGTAAAAGATCCACGTTCACGAGATTCCGGAAACACGGTTCAAAGCAAAGAATTTCCTGGAGGAATTGTTGTGATTACTGGTGCCAATTCGGCTGTTGGTTTGCGTTCGATGCCAGTGCGCTATTTATTTCTCGATGAGGTTGACGCATATCCGCCGGATGCCGATTCCGAAGGTGATCCGTTAACGTTGGCTATTCAACGAACATCGACATTTGCTCGAAAAAAAATCTTCATCGTTTCGACTCCAACAATTCAAGGCCTCAGTCGTATCGAAAAAGAATTTAAGGAAACGGATCAGCGATATTATTTTGTACCATGTCCGTACTGCGATTTTTTTCAAGTCTTAAAATGGGAGAATATAAAATATGATACAGATCATTCTAAAGCTGTTTATGTTTGCGAATGCTGCAAAGGAAATATTGAAAACCATCACAAAACCGGAATGCTCAGACGAGGAGAATGGCGGCAGCGTGACGCTGCACCCAAAAATTGCGACGAAGCAGGATCAAAAGAAGGAGACAAAAAAGTAAAAGCCCGTGCGGCTCGCACAGTTGGATTTCATTTATCGAGTTTGTATTCACCAGTTGGTTGGCTCAGCTGGGAAGCTTGTGCTCAGAATTACGAAATGGCCAAAGACGACGAACAGCTTCTGAAAGCTTGGACGAATACAACGCTGGGTATTCCATGGGAAGAAAAAGGCGAAGCTCCCGACTGGGGAATTTTGTTCGATCGACGTGAGCATTATCGAATTGGTTCGGTGCCACTTGGTGGATATATTCTCACGGCCGGCGTCGATGTGCAAAACGATCGTCTCGAAATTGAAATCGTCGCTTGGGGACCGCATAAGGAAAGTTGGTCGGTGGATTATCGCATAATTTATGGTAGCCCATCGGATCAAAAAACTTGGGCAGCATTGTCTCACATCCTCCAAGAAGAGTTTGAATCCGAAGATGGCGTGCATCGAAAAATAAATATGATGGCCATCGATACTGGATTTGCTACGCAAGAAATTTATGCTTGGGTTCGAACTCAATCGTCCCACAACGTTATGGCAATTAAAGGCGTTGATAATTCGCTAGCTCCATTAAATGCACCAACAAAAGTCGATGTGAATTTCAAAGGCAAAAAATTAAAACACGGCATTCGATTATGGAAAATTGGAGTATCCATGATCAAAAGCGAAATTTATAACTCTTTGAAAATGCGACATGAAGACTCTGAAAATTCACAGAGCGCAACGCCACGCTGCCATTTTCCTGAATACAACACGGAATATTTCAAGCAGCTCACAGCTGAGCAGTTGGTGACGAAAATTGTAAAGGGATATCCAAAACGGGAATGGCAGAAAACGAGAGATAGAAACGAAGCTTTGGACTGTCGAGTCTATGCGCGAGCAGCGGCCATTGCACTTGGCATCGATCGTTGGTCCAACGAAAAATGGGAAAGGCTAACTGGCCAAAATCCTAAAAACGAATCGACTGTGGTTCCAGAAAAAATGGCAGCTACAGTACAAGCAAAAAGATCGACTCAGCAGAAACAAAAAATTATTCGAAGTTCCTTATTGTAAGAAAATTTCAAAAATACATTCAACATTTCGCACTCAAAACGAGAATAAGTATATGAGTGTGAGACGGATTTTTAGACGATGTATAGCAAGCAGAATTTGGAAGCCATCGAAAAAGCAATTAGCGATTTGCAATCAGGAAGACGCGTAACTTCCGTTTGGTACGGAGACACTCGCATACAATATGCGAGTGTTGATTTGCAGGATCTACTGAATTTTCGCAATCGCATCAAAGCAGGCTTGGAGGATCCGGAAAAAACCAACAAGCGCCAAGTGATTTTCACAACGTCAAATGGAATCCAATGAAAATATTTGAGTCACTCACCAACCTCTTCAAGAAGAAAGCGTCGACACTATACGATGGAGCCGGACATGGAAAACGGCTTGGAAATTGGTATCCGTCGAGCTCGTCCATCAATACTCTATTGGCTTCGAGTTTGAGCACGCTAATGACTCGTTCACATGATATTGTTCGTAAAAATCCATACGCTGCAAATGCCATTGATTCGATTGTTTCGAATTGCATTGGTACTGGAATCAAGCCGCAATCCAAAGCAAAGGATCAGGATTTTCGGCGAAAAATTCAAGATTTATGGTTGAGTTGGACAGATGAAGCTGACAGCGCAGGGGTTGTGGACTTTTATGGCTTTCAATCGTTGGTTTTGAGAAGTGTCATTGAATGTGGCGAATGTTTTGTTCGTCTAAAAATCGATAAGAAAAATGCAACGGTTCCATTGAAATTGCAGGTGCTGGAATCTGAGCATTTGGACTCATCGAAAGATCAAGCACTACCAAATGGAAATATCATCAGGTCAGGCATCGAATTCGATAAAACCGGAAAACGTGTTGCCTACCACTTATATAAAGAGCATCCAGGCGACATCTGTGGTGGGCATGAATCAGTGCGAATATTGGCATCGGAAATTTTGCATATTTTTAAACCTCTTCGTCCTGGACAAATTCGTGGCGAACCGTGGCTGAGCAATGTTCTTCTGAAATTGCATGACCTTGATCAATACGAGGATGCTGAATTGGTACGTAAGAAAACGGCAGCAATGTTTGCAGGATTCGTAACACGACTTGATCCTGAAGATAATGTTTTCGGAGAAGGTGAAACCAATGGACATGGAGCTGCATTTGCTGGTCTTGAACCAGGAACGATGCAATTTTTGGATCCAGGCGAAGATGTGAAATTCTCCTCTCCAGCAGACGTTGGCGGAACATATGAAGTCTTTATAAAACAACAGCTTCGCGCCATTTCTGTTGGTTTGGGAATTACCTATGAACAACTTACAGGCGATTTAAGCGATGTAAATTACTCGTCGATCCGTGCCGGACTAGTTGAGTTCCGTCGAAAATGCACATCGCTACAACATAACTTAATTGTGTTTCAATTTTGCAGACCAATTTGGAACAAATGGATCGAGCTTGCAATTTTATCAGATGCAATAAAGTGTCCAAACGATCCAACTTTTTCTTTGGTAAAATGGATTCCACAGGGATTCGCCTGGGTCGATCCACTGAAAGAACAAAATGCGCAAATGAATGCTGTTCGATGTGGATTTAAATCACGCGCAGAAGTTGTCTCAGAACTTGGCTACGACATCGAAGAAATAGATGCAGAAATTGCCGCTGATAACAAACGTGCGAAAGAAATGGGACTGGCTTTTGATTCCAGTGTAACGATGGTACCGCATGTAAAAGATGGAGAGAGGAATAGTGAAGATGATCCAGAAGTTGATGAATAAACCACTATTGATTAATCCGCAGTCGCTGGAAATGATTTCCAGTATGGAGTGGTTTCCTGCGGAAAAAGAAATTGCATGCAATATACATAATAGTATTGCTGTCATTCCGATTCATGGTTTGCTCACAAAAAATTGTCAGTACAGCTCGCACTTTTTTGAAACAACGTCATATGATGAAATTCACGAATTGGTTGCAACAGCTCTTGAAGACTCAAAAGTCAATTCTATTTTATTAGACATCGATAGTCCTGGTGGAGAAGTTGGTGGATTGTTTGATTTGGTGGATTTCATTTATGAATCTAGAGAAGCAAAACCAATTTATGCCTTTGCCAACGATCATGCATTTTCGGCAGCGTATGCAATTGCTTCGGCGGCATCAAAAATTTTCGTCAATCGAACGTCTGGAGTTGGAAGCATAGGCGTTATCGCTACGCATTTAGATATAAGCGAATACGACAAAAAAGAAGGCATAAAATATACGACGATTTTCGCTGGCGATAAAAAGAACGATTTATCGCCACATCAACCTCTTTCGGATAATGCTATTTCCGATTTGCAAAAAGAAGTTAATCGTCTTTATGGAATATTTGTTGCGATGGTCGCAAGAAATAGAAACGTCTCATCGGCTCAGGTCAAAGCTACTCAAGCAGCGACATATTTTGGTGGTAACGCGATTAGTCTCGGTTTGGCAGATGAGGTTTGTGACGGTCGAAAATGTCTACAAATAATTGGAGGGAAAAATATGGCAGAAGACATCGAAACGTATCGCGCAGAGATTTTGGAGATTTTCAAACTCTGCAAATTAGCTCACGCCGAAAATAAAATGGCTGAGTTCATCGAGCAGTAATATGACCCCCATATTTTAGACCACTGGCGGGAGATCTAGAGATCCAAGTTCGTTGAGTTCCGCATAAACAAAACCACCAACTTTACA
>BNWE01000098.1 GCA_025998595.1 Alphaproteobacteria bacterium
ATAGTTGATGCTTCTTTAGTTCATCATTTAATTCTTTGCAAAAATCATCAACAAAGCAGAACAATTCTGTGATATCATGTCTCATGGCTAAAACCTCTTAATTTAATTTAAATAGATTTTAGCCATTTTTTCTCTGCTTTCAAGCGCTTTTAATCCATTATTCGCGTTAATATAATCAACCTTCGTGTACGCGCTCAACAACAATAAGGATTATCGTATCAGAAAATAATTAAAAATCCGTAAACTGTTTTATAGAAAATTCACTGTGAAGTGTAGTTGTTAAAAAGGCAACTATATCTGACGCCTACTCCATCAATCTTTGTGAATATATTTTCTGAAATTCATGCATTCACGATCGCAGGGAATTAATGCGCTTTAAAGTTAGCTTTTCGGTAGCATGCTAGAGCTGAGAAGCATTTTCGAGGGAGTTTACAAAAACCGAAATTCGATTTTTTCTCTCACAAGGATTTTGACAGCATAAGCTTTTATTGTTTTCTTATCAAATAACCACACCGAAAAAAAATTCAGGGAGACAACAGAAGAAAAAAGCACTTGACTTCTTGTCTCTGGTTGTGTATAATCAAATTATGGAGCCTTAGAGAGACGCAAAAAATCCAGCTCCCTTTTTGGACGTAGAAAGGATAAACTCTAATGAGTAGGAAACTTTTTTGTGAATTGCATCCTTATGCATATAAAATTAGTTGGTTTAAAGAAACGTTAAAAAGATATTTTGTTGATTTGCTTTCAAACAACAAATTTTCAAAAATCAAATCTCAAGAAAAATTATCAATCATAATTAAAACTCATAAATCGTTGATACGCAGAAAGCTTGGAAATGCCGAGCTGCAACTTCAAGAGAATAAAGCAAAAAATTTGGAATTGGCAACTCCAAAAGTAACAGGCATTTTAATTAAGCCAGGCGAAACCTTTTCTTTTTGGCATTTGGTTGGCCATTGCACAAAGCGCAAAGGGTATTTGGAGGGGCTAAACATAAAAAAACATGCGCCAACACGTGGAACAGCTGGTGGAATGTGTCAATTTACAAATTTACTTCATTGGCTGGTATTACATAGTGATTTAGATATTGTAGAACACCATCATCATAACGAATTTGATTTATTTCCTGACTATAATAGAACTATTCCTTTTGGAACAGGAACGAGTATTGTTTATAATTATTTAGACTATCGTTTTAAAAACAATACAGACAACATATACCAGATTATAGTTTGGACAGACGAGGAATATTTAAATGGCGAACTGCGAGCCGAAAAAAGCATAGAAATTAAACCTCATATTATAGAAACAGAAAGTTACTTCTATGAAAAAAATGAAAAATTTTATAGGCATAATAAAATTTTCAGAAAATTAATTGACAAACGAACAGGAGCCATATTAAGCGAGTATTTGTTATTGGAAAACAATGCATTAGTTTGTTACGATTCCGATTTGATAGACAAAGAAAGAATAAGGAAATAATGCAAAAGAAACTTCATGCATAGGCATAGGGATTTCATAAAATTTTATAGATATATCTTGAGCACTTTCAAGCATTGACATTTCATGCCGCAAACTTGTGTGACATGAAAATGCAAAAAGAACGACCAAAATAAATTTTACGAAACGCTATGCTATTCGCTTCCTGATCTCGACGATGCCAACGTTGCGCTCTACTGTCAAATTTTGATCTATCATTCTCATTCCACTCGCCAACCATCTCCATTCTCCAAACCTGTTTTGTCTGATTCGCAATTGCCTCAAAAATGTTCTTGATTTTCAACAAATTACAGCGCGTGCTTCATGATTCTCCAGACACGCGATTTTGGAGAATGGAGAGAGAATTTTCGGATAAAAAAGGCGAAAGATGATAAAATACGCTTAAAACAATAACCATGTTCACATTTAATTTTTTGCGTCTTGTAGCATCTCAAACTCCACTGTCAAAAAGTGGCAAAACCTAATTGATGAACATGGTTAATGTAATTTTTAAATTTATTTAAAGAACGTTTGTTTTAACAAAATAACGAAGCCAAATGCCACATAGCCTGGCGGAGAGAGGGAGATTCGAACTCCCGGTACGGTTGTCCGTACAACGGTTTTCGAGACCGCCACGATCGACCACTCTGTCATCTCTCCGATTTGCCTCGAACCTTGGTAGAGGAGGAGTCCCCTAATACGAATTTATTCTCCGTAGATAGCTTTGGCAAAATCCTTCGTTTACAATGTGTTATGAATTCTCGTTAACCTTTTGGGTGTCTCGCTCCTCCAGTCGAACATCACGAAGTTAGAGAGTTTTAGAAAAGATGGTTGGCAAAGTGAAAGTTGTTGCTAACGGCGACCAAAAGGACTCACGAATCCAGCTCAAAAGTTTAGTCGCCAAAAACCATCAGCGAACCTTGATGAAAGTTAGTCTATTTGCGCTTGAAATATTGTCCTTAGAAAAAACTACCGCTTTCAGCAAATGTGTGATATAATCTAATCTATAGATAAGAGAAGCTGATTATGCGAAAAGTTAAAAATGCAGAAAATGTTGATTTATTATTGCCTCGATACGATTTTGTCTTCAAGGGCCTATTCGGGCGAGACGATCATAAGCAGATGCTCATCAGTCTGCTGAATGCAATATTGGATGGCAATCCTTTTATTCAGGATATTACTCTCGAAAATACTGACATCACAAAGGATATGGAAGATGGCAAAAGTGTTCGACTAGATATTCGCGCAACAACTGACGACAAAACAAAAATACAAATCGAGATTCAGTGTCAAGATGAAGGGAATATCGTCAATCGCGCCGCTTTTGATCAATCTAAAATGTTGCCGGAAGAACTGCATGAAGGTGATGAATATGACTCTCTTCCGAATCTTATATCAATTTGGATTACCAATTATAACGAAACTGACCGCAATTATCATACACATAAAATCAGGTTTATGTATGAAGAAGATCCGGCTGGGAATCCGGCAGCGTCGGCTAGCGATAAGTTTCGCATATTTATCATCGAATTGAAAAAAATTGATGAGAAGCACGCGAAAATTTCCGATTTATTTTCGGTTTGGATGGCGTTTTTGAAAGCCCCACAAACAATTTCGCCGGAGTTTTTAACCATTAAGGAGGTGAAAGAAGCCATGGAAAGTCTTATACATTTGAGCCAAGATCCGGAAGCAAGACGCATATATAATCTGCGCCTAAAAGCACAAAATGATGCCATTAATGCTAGATCTCACGATATAAACAAAGCTAGAAGAGAAGGCGAAGCAAGAGGAGAAGCGAGAGGAGAAGCGAGAGGCGAAAGGAGAGGCATTGAAAAAGGCATTGAAAAAGGCATTGAAAAAGGCATTGAAAAAGGCAGAGCTGAAGGGATAAAAAAGACTGCTATTTCTATGTTGGCAGAAGGGGTGTCTATAGATATCGTCAGCAAATGCACGAAATTGTCAATCGATGAGATCAAGTCGCTGAAAAACGACTAAAACCCCATCATTTTTTCCTGCTTTTCCCAAATATGGGAGAATGGTTTTCGTACTAGATCCCTCAACAGCAGGTGCTTTGGGTGTTTTCCATCAAGGATTGCTTCTTTGATTTTGGGACTGAGTAAGTTTAGTTTCAACACCTGTTGAACGTAGCGTTTTGAAAATTTGTTTTGTTTGCAAAACATTTCTAAATCACCATCAAGTTGTTCGTAGATAATTTTCTCCCATGAATACGCTTTTATAAGTCCATTGATTAGCGTTTCGTCGGCCTCTTCCTTTTCTGCCGAATATGTTTTGCTCAGAATTTTTCCCTTGTGTGAGCCGCGTTTAACGATTTTCAATGGAATAAAAACATTTTCTATGAGTTGAGACTGCTCTGCGGCAGCCTCATCAACCGTTGCAATTGTAGCATTTATGGTCATTTTATACACCTAATCCAAGCAGCAATGTATTGAATCCATCCATGTTCATCTGAATATTGAGGCCATCCTCCCTTAGTTCGATGAAATTGATCAACAAATTCATGATTCGCATCTGTTCCTGCGGATATAAATATGTCCACGTCTCGCTAAGTTTTTCCAATGATGATCGCAGTTGTTTTTCGTCAACAGCATTTTCATTTGCCAATTCCTGGATTTTCAACATAATTTCCGGTGACTTCAATTTCATCAAAACTTCTTCGACAACTTTTTCCTCTATTCCTTCCGCAGGAACATTCCTTACAGCCGACTTACAGCTTTTGAAGCGTATATGATTATTGCAAGTGTAGTAGCGATATTTCAGGCCATTATTATTGCAAGCCGTGGGTCTCATAATTGCTCCACACACTCCGCACTTCAGAAGACCTTTCAGTGGATACGGGCTTGATCTTTTTCTCGGCATATTCCATTTGTTTTTTGAGAAAATTTCCTGCACTTTATTCCACGATTCTTCATCTACAATGGCTTCGTGCTGACCTTTATAAATTTCGCCTTTGTGGGTGACGTAGCCTTTGTAGTACGGATTTTCGAGGATTCGTCGTATGGCTTTGCGGTCATACAATTTCTCGCCTTTGTTTTTGCCTTTATCCTGAGGGCGTGGCTTGGAACGACATCCTTTGCGATTCAGTTCGTCGGCAATTAATGTGCACGATTCTGTTTCGATGAATCTCTCATATATAAGCTTTACAACTACCGCTTCCTCTTCATTTATCAGCAATTTTCGCTCTTTGATGTCGTAGCCCAGCAGTGGATGGCCCATTCAACACTGAAGTGCATCAAGCAGCGACCTAAAAAGTGAGCGTTTTTGCGGATTTGGGCAAAAGAAGTAGTGAAAAAGCCACGCAAAGAAGTTAATCTCGAGTTAATTTTAATAAGAGAGGTTAACCATGGCTAAGAAAGCCTATCATCACGTGACTCGAGATTTACGCTGCCAGATTGCGGCGTTGAAGTCAATTGGATATACGCAACGAAAGATAGCTCTGGAGACTGGTTTGGATCAGTCGACGATCAGCAGAGAAATCGCAAGAAATTCAAAAGGTTACCGTTATTCTGCTCCAGAAGCTGATTCTGCATGTACGAATCGAAGATCGAAAGCAGCGCACGTTCCGAAAAAGCTCAAAGGCAATCTGGAGTTGAAAATAAGAAAATGCATAG
>BNWE01000099.1 GCA_025998595.1 Alphaproteobacteria bacterium
AAAAATTGTTGACAAAAATCTCTCCGAAAGATGTGATCGAATGGGCAATGGCGATATATAAACTCAAAATTAACGGACAATGGCATATCTCCGAAATACCTCGCAAACTAAAAGATATTTTTGCGAAGTTGAAGGTCGCCGCCCTAACTTGAGGCGGAGTTAGCGATAAAATTGGTCGCAGAGAATTAAAAGGCCCTGGGGGCACAGCTCGTAAAACAAGCCGATGCGCCAGCATTTTATTAAAAAAAACAATAAAAACACATAAAAAACTTGATAAAACATCTTGAAATGATGTATCGTTAGAGTGAGTTTTATATTAGGAGATTATAATGAAGAAAACCGTATGTGCGTTTAAAGTAGCCATGTGCGTGCTGTCATTGGTGGCAGCTGCATCATTGGAGGCGTCGAAGGTTGATGAAGATGGAACATCGCTATCACCACCACACTCACCTGTTGTGGAAAATGATGAAACGCTGCCATCACTACCACAGTCACCTGTTGTGGAAAAAGATGATGGAGCAGCTCAGGGAAAAGATGGGTCTGGTTTGATTCAGAGTTTGTTTGGTGATCGACTCATAGGAGCTCTGTACACTCCAGGTGTAGCTAAATACTCAGGTGAGATCGAAGATTTTAAAGCCACCAAAGCTAAAGCCATAGCTGACGCAGCGGTCGCAGAAGCTAGGGCCGCAGAAGCTAAAGCCATAGCTGAAGCTGCAGAAGCGGAAGCAGCAAAAGCTAAAGCTGCGGCAGCTGAAAGCGCAGAAGCTAAAGCCGCTGCTAAAGCAGTCGCAGAAGCTGAAGACGCAGCTGAAGCGGCTGAAGCAGCAGATAAATATGCAGCAGATTCAGTTGCAAAGGTTAAAGCAGCACATGAAAACTACGCAAGATCCGCTGCTCAAAACGCACATCAACTAGTAGCTGAAGCAGCAAAAGCTAAAGAAGTCGCCGAAACTAAAGCCGAAGAAGCTGAACGAGCAAAAATTAAAGCCGCAGAAACTGACGTTGCAAAAATCGCAGATAAACTTGTAAAAAAAGCGATAGAAACTAAAGCAACAGCTGACGAAGCAGAAACAGAAGCAGTAAAAGCTAAAGCCGCAGTTAGTGCCATAATTGAAACTGAATTGAAGCTGGATCCGATAGCTAGAATCGCAAAAGGTGAAGTTATAGAAACGGAAGCTTTAGATCCAGCAGACGAGGCTAAGCTGAGCGAGCTCGAGCGGCTTTTAGAAGCTGGCGGATTTGTAGGCGATCCTAATTGCGTGGAAGCGCTCCTGTCGTTTGCGTCAAGCGATGTGGCAATACGTGTTATTAATTTGTTACGACATGCACCACATCATTTTGATTGGTTTGTCCCTACTGCTTATGATTTACCATTGATCTATGGCTTATTGGATCTAATTAATCGGCGAACACAGTCTGCTGAACTATTTGAAGTTTTAGTGGAGATTGCAGGAGGTACTAATCGTTTGCTGGATGGTCTGGAGTTGTTCTGTCGTAATTATTATAAGGGTTCAAAAGCTGTAAAAGGAACGATAGATGATATTCTTGATAGAAAGACAGGGGGCGCTTTAGACAGAAAGATAATTGGAATCCTGAGAATGCTTCTTGGGCAAACATATTTGGACAAGATTGCTGAACTTCTGATGAATGGAAAAGCGGATGTGGATAAAATAATAGCATGCCGTTCAGGCTGGACGTTGCTTCATCGTGCCGTTTTCGATAGAGAATTGTGGATAGTATGCTACCTTATTAACAGGGGAGCTAATGTCAATGCAGCAAGTTCTGGCGATAATGAGACGCTTTTGCATCTTGCTGTGCGTAGGGGATTTGTTGAAGGTGTTAGACTTCTTCTGCGGTGTAAAGATATAGACTTAACAGTAAAAGGCAATAAAGGAACTCCATTGGAGTTGGCACATTCATTAAAGAAAGATGGCAATACTGCAAAAATTATCCAACTTCTAGAAGCTAAAGAAAGAGAACTCAAAACTGGACAAAGAGTAGACGATCCGGATGCAGTTGATTTGTGCAATGCTGCAGAGGAGGGGCATCTTGATGATGTTCAAAGGCTTATAACCGAAGGAACCAGTGTGCATGCAGCACGTGCAAATGGTAATACAGCTTTGCATTTGGCTGCCTTGAGAGGGCATCGTGAAATAGTTGAATTTCTCGTAGAAAATGGGGCTAGGATAAATGCCGTAAGCGATTATGGTACACCATTATGTGAGGCGGTAGCAAACGAACGCAAAGAAGTTGTTAAATTTTTTCTGTCACAGCTTGGAATCGATGTAAATGCTGGAACTGAAACGGAGACTCCATTAGTTGTAGCAGTTTTAAAAGGGAATGTGAGAATTATTGAGCTTCTTCTGGCTTCCCCTGGAATAAAATTGGATACTGTAGTAAGTGGCGGTCCTTATAGTGGAACAGCCTTGGAGATCGCAGAATATATAGTCGCCAATCCATACGCTATTACTACTGGATCAACAGAAGAGCAGCTTAAAGAAGCGAGAAAAGCTGCCAAGAATGGAGACTATGCTACTATTGTCAACCTTCTCAAAGCTGCAGAAGATAAAGTCATAAAAGCTGAAGTCGAAGCCGAAGTCAAAGCTAGAGGCAAAGCTAGAGTCCTAGAAACTGAAGCAGCCATGAATAAAGCAGTTGAACAATCAGTCGAATGTGGAAGGGGTGATCTTTTTAAAGCTAGAGCTCAAGCAGTCAAAGAAGCAGCAGCCGCATTCCCAGCAGTAGTTCAAGCTTCCCAAAAAGCAGCAGCTGCATCCCCAGAAGCTAAAACAGCCGCAGAGGCTAAATTTCAAGCCGAACTGGCCTCATTGGCAAAAGGCAAAGCTGAGGCTAAGGCGAAATGGGAGGCTCTATTGGCAAAAGCTAAGGCTGAGGCAGATGAACTCAAAAAAGCCACAGATGCAGCTGTAGCAGCTAAAGATGCAGCTAAAAATTTCACTACAGCTGCTGCTAACGCTAGAGCAGCAGCTGAAGCACCTGGAGCTCCCGTAGAAGCTGCAATCGAAGCAGCTAGAGCAGTCGAAGAAGTCGAAGAAGCTGAAGGTGCGAGTTCAATCGCAGATGCGAAAGTAATCGAAGTAAAAGCTGCAATCAAAGCATCTAGAGCAGCCGAAAAAGCTGAAGCCGAAAAAACTATAGAGGCTGAAGAGGATATGGCAATCGCAAAAGCTGAAGCCGAAAAAGCTAGCGCAATCAGAAAACGTGCAGAAACTAGAGCAGCATCTAGAGCAATCAAAACAGGTGGAGCATCTAAAGAAGCTGCGGCCAAAGCAGTCGAAGACGCTGAATTGGCAATTCAACTCGCAGAATTTAAAGTAAATGACGCAAGAAGAGCAGCTGAAAGAAGAGCAGCTGAAAGAAGAGCAGCCAAAAGAAGATTAAAGCAGCGGAAGCCATGGGAGGATTCAGACTCGGAGGATTCAGACTCAGACTCAGGATCGGAGGATTCAAGCTCTGAAGAAGAGTAAACTTGCATTTGGACAACTAGACGTGAGCGATGGCTTATTGCTGTCGCTCTTTTTGTGTATGGTGAAATTATGCCAAATGACCGCCCCGAATGAGAATTAAACGGCTAATGGTCTCCTAAAAAAAGCTGATGCGCTCAGACGAAAAAAAATGCTAGTATGATACCATTGAAGATGGATATATCATGGTGCGTTTTTTATTTTCTATTGGTGTGATGTGCTTCGTTCATGAGTGCTATTCAGAGGAAGACGTTGCTTCAGCTAATATAGCAGTTGAAAGTCGATCGAAAATTACCCACGAGGAAGATGTTCCCGGACTTATAAAAAAGAAAGATAGAATTGACGAGCAATCTCAGGCGAATAAAACTGATTTTTCGGACAAAAATGATCAGAAAGACATTTCGTTGGTTTGCTACAAAAGCGGCCTATGTCTGGTAAAAGATAGGCGCATTATGAAAACGCACTCTGGACTAAATGAGGTCACATTTCATGGAATCGATCCGAAGGTCGATGTGGAGTCGATAAATTTTCGCACTCCCAAAAAAGGCAAGATAAGAGTCTGCAACTTCATGTTTCACAAAAGCAACTTATCCCGCCACGTATTGTTCCAGAACGCCATAGACAAAGAGGTGTTCTATCAATTATTTCGAGATGGAAGAATAGAAAAGGGAACTTTAATCGGTATTTCGGAAGAAAACGACAAGCACTATGCTGCCATAAAAACCGAAGAGAAATGCTTTGTGCTGCCGCTGGAGAAGTGCGTAGCCATTGGTGAAAGTGCGCTGAAATTGGTGGGACAGAATTCTCTAGATCTATCGTTTGAAGTTGATGAAACAAACGATATTGAATTGGAAATAAGCTATTTAACTTCGAATATTCATTGGAAACACATTTGCATAGTGGATATATTTGAAAAAATGGACAGAATTGATATCGTTTCTCAGGCTCTCATTGAGAATGATACTGATTATGACATCGAAAATGCAGACATTGTCTTTGATACATCCACGCCTCACATAGATCACGATGACAAGAGTAAATATGACGAGTCGAAGGAAGTCTTAAATTATAGAAGAAAACTATCCGTAAAAAGAAAATCTGATTCCATGTGCGTTTTGAAGGCAGCCAAGGAAATAAATCCGCGAATGGAACACATAATAAAAATTCCGTCCGATGCCATTGACGGTTCTGTGCTAAAAGATGTGAATGTTCCCGTAAAAAATTTGCTGGTTGTGGAGAATATGACTTCGCTTGGTATTGGAGCCGATTCCCAGGATAGTGAAGTCCTGTTATTCCGCCGTTTGCAGGGGGAACGGTCTTTTATGGGAAAACGCTCGTTATCATCCGTTAGAAAAGGCGATGACTTCGTATTTGAAATTGGCAATACTAGTGATATAGTAGGCGTGGATGTATCAAAGACAATGTCTGCATTTTCGATGTCATAATCAGTATCATTCTCAATGAGAGCCTGAGAAACGATATCAATTCTGTCCATTTTTTCAA
>BNWE01000100.1 GCA_025998595.1 Alphaproteobacteria bacterium
TTGGTTATTTCTTTCTCCGTGTCTGTTCGTGTTGATCTTGTGTGCCGGATGGCCACTGCTTCGAAGTGTATTCTTTAGCTTTACCAACGCCAGTCTCGATAATTTTAATCAGACGGATTTCATTGGCATAGAGGAGTTCGTGGTTCTGTCTTTTGTGGAGAATCTACCGATGTCCATAAGCAGTGTTTCGGATACTTCTGAGGAAAGCAGGCTGAAATACAGATTTCTTGACCTTCGAAAAGAAAAAATTCATAAAAATATAATTCTTCGCAGCAATATCATCGCCAGCATAAGGGAAAAGATGATAAAGTCCGGATTTATGGAAATTAGTACGCCGATTTTAACGGCCAGCTCTCCGGAAGGCGCGAGGGACTTTCTCGTTCCAAGCAGATTGCATCCTGGACAGTTTTATGCGCTCCCACAGGCTCCTCAGCAGTTTAAGCAGTTGCTGATGGTAGCTGGTTTCGACAGATATTTCCAAATTGCGCCATGTTTTCGAGATGAAGACAGTCGAGCTGACCGATCTCCCGGCGAGTTTTATCAGCTAGATTTCGAGATGTCATTTGTAACCCAGGAGGATGTGTTTGCCGCCATAGAGCCCGTCATATACGAGATATTTAAGGAATATTCTCACAAAAAAGTCTCCGATTATCCATTTAAAAGGATTCCCTACGAAGATGCCATGCTGCACTACGGCTGTGACAAGCCCGACCTGCGAAATCCGCTGTTGATAGAAGATGTAACCGATATCTTTGCGGATTCGGCTTTTTCGGCCTTTGTGGAATCCATCCGTAAAGGATCCGTTGTGCGTGCCATAGTAGTTGCTGGAATTGAAAAGCATCCGCGCAGTTTTTTCGACAAACTAAACGATTGGGCCAAGGACAACGAAATGCCGGGATTGGGCTACGTTCTCTTCAATGACGAAGGAAGCAAGGGACCAATTGCCAAATTTCTCACGGCGGATCAGCTGAGCAATCTGAAGCAGCGAGTGAACTTAAGTGGTAATGGCGCGGTATTTTTCGTTTGTGATCAGCAGAAAAAAGCGGAGAAAATATCAGGTCAGTTGCGCCGGAAATTGGGAAGTGATCTGGAATTATGTTCGAATGGATTTGAGTTCTGCTGGGTTGTTGATTTTCCAATGTACGAATTGAACGAAGATACCGGAACCATAGATTTCTCCCACAATCCGTTTTCCATGCCGCAGTGTGGAATGGATGCGCTGCAAAACATAGATCCATTGAAAATCAAGGCATATCAGTATGATGTTGTATGCAACGGCATAGAATTGTCCAGTGGAGCCATTCGGAATCACAAACCAGATCTCATGCTGAAGGCGTTTGAAATCGCTGGCTATGATCCTGAGGTAACAAAGGAAAAATTCAAAGGAATGTTCAATGCGTTTCAGTATGGAGCTCCCCCGCACGGCGGATGTGCACCGGGAATCGATCGCATGATAATGTTGATTGCAGACGAACCTAACATCCGAGAAGTAATCGCGTTTCCTCTGAATCAGCAAGCGCAGGATCTAATGATGAACGCTCCGTCGAATGTTTCGGAAAAACAATTGAAAGAGTTGTACATCAAGTTGGATTTGCCAAAAAAAACTGTTTCTAGCTAATTGGAGTAGTAATGAAGTATCTGAAATTTATCGCAGTTGCTATCGCTTTTAGCGCAGGAGTGCTGAATTGCGTGGAAGCGCGTACCATAAAAATAACCAGTAGATCAAAAGGCGTAGAACGTGAGCTATTGAGCAAAGCCGTCGACGAATGGATGGCGAAATACAATGGCGAGCACAAGGTGGAGATAATCACTCTTCCTCACGCAAGTAACGAGTGCTTCGCGCTGTATCAGCAATGGTTTGGAGCCGGAAGTTTTGACGTCGACGTTTTGCAGATGGATGTAGCCTGGGTTGGAGTGTTTGCTGACTATCTTGCAGCACTGGACGAATATTGCGCTAATCTGGATATAAACGACTATTTCGACATAATCAAAGAGAATATGTACAGCAGTGATGGTCATCTGCTGGCACTTCCACTTTATACGGATTGCGGTTTGTTTTATTACCGGAAGGATCTTCTAGAAAAATATAACAGAAGTGTTCCGAAGACGCTGGAGGAACTTTACGATACGGCGTTGTACATACAGACCGAAGAACGCAAAGATGAAGTCAAGAAAAACAAGTTCTATGGATTTATATTCCAGGCGAAGGCGTTTGAAATTCTAACCTGCAATTTCCTGGAAATAATAGATGCTTGCGGCGGCGCCATCGTAAAAAACGGCGTTGCCGAGATTAATTCTGCCAAGGGAATGTACGCCATCGCGTTTCTCACAAAATGCATGAAAAATATCACGAATCGCGGCGTGCTAACCTATTCGGAAGAAGATGCCAGAGGCATTTTTCAATCGGGAAATGCCGTATTCATAAGAAATTGGCCGTATGCCTACACTCTCATGAACGATCCTTCAACGGCAGTTGCCGGAAAAATCGGAATGATGCCAATTCCTCCCAGTGCCAACGGTGGTAAGGAATCTGGCTCACTCGGAGGCTGGTTCATGACGGTGTCCAAGTTCTCCAAAAACAAAGCATTGGCGGCGGATTTGGCCATGTATGTTACCAGCAAAGCGCAGCAGAAACTTCGGGTGGCCTCTTCATACCTTCCTACTTTCAAGAGCCTCTACGATGACGAAGAAGTATTGAAGGTCAATCCATTTATAGCAAACATGCGCGAGTCTCTCTTGAATGCTGTTGCAAGACCATCTAAGGCATTTGGAAAAAATTACTCGAAAGCTAGCTCGGAAATATTCAACACCATCAACACGATACTTACCGACAGTCTAGACGATAATCCGGAAGATTTCAGACCGCAGCGGTTGATGACTCGACTGAACGACAAGTTGAATATCCTCCTAAATAAAAAGCAAAACGAGAAAAAGACTGATGTTGCAAATGATGGTGGTAAAGTCGGCTTTTTTAGGCGTATAGTAAACTACATATCAGGGTTATTTTAGGTGATTGTTAATGAAACGTCGAAAGCTACAGATCTCCAAAGCAGAAGAGAAAAAAACAGATTTTTCTAATTGGTTATTTCTTTCTCCGTGTCTGTTCGTGTTGATCTTGTGTGCCGGATGGCCACTGCTTCGAAGTGTATTCTTTAGCTTTACCAACGCCAGTCTCGATAATTTTAATCAGACGGATTTCATTGGCTTGGAGAATTTCGTATCTTTGGCTCGGGACAGGGATTGGTGGAAGGCGGTTCTCAATACTTTTCTGATAGCCGGTATTTCGGTTCCACTGGAGACGATTTTTGGCATGATAGTTGCTCTGATACTTCATAGTAATTTCAAGGGAAGAGGAATAATGAGAGCAGTTGTGCTGGTTCCCTGGACCATTCCCACCATTGTTTCCGCCCGCATTTGGGGATGGATGCTGAACGATTCCTACGGAATTATCAACGAGCTTCTCATGAAAGCTTCTATAATTGATGCGCCAGTAGCATGGATGGCCTCCAATTTCCTGAGTATTGCGTCCATGATAGTTGTGGAAGTCTGGAAAACGACTCCATATATGGCGCTGCTGCTGCTGGCGGGGCTGCAATCAATGCCGCAGGATTGCTTCGAAGCGGCAGAAGTGGATGGCGTTCCATTCAGAAAAACCTTCGTTAGCATTATACTCCCCATGATGAAGCCAACCATAATCGTTGCTGTTATCTTCAGAGCCTTGGACGCCGTAAGAATCTTCGACTTGGTCTACATATTGAGTAGTGGAAACAATGCAAATGCCACCATGTCTGTGTTTGCTCGACGACATCTTGTGGATTATTCGGACGTTGGATTTGGATCAGCGGCAGCGACGGCTCTGCTGTTTTTTATAGCATTTCTGAGTATATTGTATATTTCTTTCAACAAGAAAAAGCTCCAAAGTTTGGATTGATGCCGATGATTAAATTAGAAAATAGATGGAAATACAAAAGATGGATAAAAAACGCCATGTTTTTTGCTCTGTGTCTTGTTATTGCCGCCTGCTGTTTGTTTCCGTTTTATTGGGCGGTGGTCTCGTCTCTGAGGGATGGCGCTAGTTTGTTCTCCACGGAGTTTTTTCCATCGAAAATTACATTTGAAAATTACAAGTACGTGTTCAGCGATTCGACATTCGGCTGCTCTTTCTGGAATTCCACAGTGATTGCCACTCTTACCTCTCTATTGACGCTGATCATCTGCCTTTTGGCCGCCTATCCATTGGCGCGCCATAGGTTTCCCGGCAGAAAAAGAGTGCTGATGATTGCACTTAGTGTAACAACGCTTCCACATGTGGCTGTTCTGTCCGGAATGTTTGAGCTCATAAGAGTATTGAACATCTACAACGAAAAATCTGCCCTGATTATAGCTGACATGATTATCACAGTTCCGTTTACACTCTGGATAATGACGAATTTCATCAATAGCATTCCCAAAGAGATAGAAGAGGCCGCCATTATGGACGGCGCCAATAAATACACTATTCTAACCAAGGTTTTTCTGCCGATACTGGGACCGGCTATTGTGACGACCGGTTTATTGGCGTTCATTGCAGCTTGGAACGAGTTTCTGTTTGCACTCACATTCACAAATACCAATCAGGCGATAACAGTTCCGGTCTCCCTATCGCTATTCAGTGGAGCCAGCCAGCATGAACTGCCGTGGGGATTAATCATGGCAGCCAGTGTCCTGGTAACACTTCCACTGGTAATGCTCGTCGTAATTTTCCAGAGACGAATCATCTCCGGCCTGACCGCCGGCTCCATCAAAGGCTAAATGTTTGCAACATGGGCGCTAATGGCTTCGCCTCCTTCTGCGGGGTATGCGAGCTCAATCTTCAATAACCCTGTTCACGAACAACCGAAAAAGAGTTAAAGTAGATATTATTTTGCGTAGAGGTTGACGAGATGTTAAGTTTTGAAATGGTATTGAAGCATGATCGCCTAATGAAGTCTCTAACAGGTCTG
>BNWE01000101.1 GCA_025998595.1 Alphaproteobacteria bacterium
ACATAGAAAACCAAAGTGATGGGCCAAATGAATTCAAGGTATGGGACGAAAAGTAGGATTTATCCGCATTCAGCGTATCTTCAGATTCTTAGCATACCTCCTGCTTTAGCAGGTCGTAATTGATTTCCGTTTGTTCGCGCCGCAATTTTAGTAAATCGTCCTCAACAATAATATCGGTATCATGAGCGATGACTTGATCACTGATCGCATCGTATCTGTTCCATTTTCTAGACGGCAGACTGGTGGACTCAAAATCAGAATTGAAAATTCCATCAAGAAACTTAACAAGATCGTCAGCATTCATGACTCTGTTGGCAACGCCAACAATCGACAACGTCGCCAGAATCTGTTTTTTAATTTCTCTGACTTTTTTGATGGCCAAATCCACGGGCATATCGAGATTTAGCGTAACGCTCATGTAGCACTTAAAATCACGCAAAACGTATGGAGAAAGAGGAGATTTTATCGCCAATTTACTCAGAAATTCCGAACGGCGCATGGCCAGCGATTGCATAGTTTCAGAAGAGTTGTCGCGGCTTCTGATGTACTGTTTCAAAAGACCGCCTATGTTTTTATCTGCGAAAATCATCGTTTGGATACTGCTATCTTCCGGAAGAATCTGAGTAAATATATTGCTCAATTCCTTCTGCATACTTTCGCTATTGCCCACTAGCGGAGCAGTTTCTAACATAAATCCGAGATTATTATCTGAAATAAAAAGCTCAGATTCTGTGTCGTACCACTTATAGGGAAGAAAATCCGACAGATGATAGGTCTCGCCCAATTGCACCAGACTCTTTTCCTGCGGTTCAACTACCATTCCAAAAAATTCGCTTACCAGCGTGCCTACATTTTCTAAATTCATTTGGACACCCACATTGCTGGTTTTAATACGAAGTATGTGTGGTGCGCCAAATGCAGATTCTTCCCCGCATCTTCATATGTCATGAGATACATGCGCCGCACATCTTCCACTCCTCGCGAAACGGTTCCGTCTTGAAAAACTTTCGTGTGAGTAATCATCGATTCCGACAACACAAAATCGTCGTCGGTTTCCTTGATAACGCCTCTATCTACTAAATTTGAAATCTTGTGAATGGAATCGTGCGGACGAGCTCGCACTACCTCTCCCTCAAAATCGTCGTTCCAAGTACTGCATCCGCTAATTGAAATACATGTAATTATTGCTACAGCCAATCGTTTCATGTGTTTCAAATACAAACTTAACCTCATAATTGAGTTAGATTTTCTTTTCATATAATTGCCTCCTTATTTTTCTCATGTGAACTGCCGACGCCTTTACGGAATCCGTAAACACAATTGTCAATTTGCGACCGCCATCAATTTTTATTACAGGCTGCATTTGCTCCGCTCTTTTAATGATGAAATCCGCGTATTTCTCTACAGCGTTTCCGATGCCTTTCGATGCACCTTGCTCCAGCATTTTTGATCCAGTTTGCGGAGAGAATTGCGCCAATCCAGAGTTTGGAGCAAAAGTCACTGCTGAATTGTTGTTGTTTGAAGCGAAATCGGCCATGCCGGAGAGAAATCCAGCAACAGCAGCGTTTCGAACAACTGCCCCTGCTCGATCAAAAACCATGCCGCGAATGCGTGAATCACCATTTTCTCCAGCAACATAGCCTTTTACAGGAATATCCATGCCAATACCGCGGTTTTTATCGATTTTTACGATGCGCTCCAATCGAATGACTACACTTTCTGACGATAATTCTCCATATGCAGCTCCCAGCACCATCGCATCTTTCATGAATCCCTTGACGTGGTTTGGTAAGTTGCCAGTATCCGTAATGCGCAAAATTACTGGTTGTGGATTGGACGACGAGCCAATGCCCGCGCTAACCGTTACCGATCCGACCAAAACACAGCGAGCATATGTCGTTGCAAAAATGAAATTCTGATCCAAATCATATTCGGATTCGGTGTTAGAAAAGGTAATTGTTTTAATTCCGCCTTTAAGTCCAACGTGACGTTGGATCCTCTCATTTTTGGCCGATTCATCTCGCATACCCATCAACTTGGAGGCGAAGCCATTATCGCCTGTGGTGCAACCACCTCGATTTTCTTCGATGAAATTTTCTAGGTTATTGAGTGAAACACCTGAGGAAGAATTCGGTGAATTTGCCGCATGTTCATTTTTGTATTTTTCGTAGTCCGGAACCTCTTTCGATGGAATGGTGTCGGTTTTGTCGTCCGGCTGCTGATCGTCAAAAGCGTGCAAATGTCGACCCAAGCCAATAACTACGTTCTGAATTGAATCCAATTGTTTTTGCAAAACATCGTTTTGTCTCTTGAGGTCGTCTAGTTCGTTGGTACTTTTTTCAACCCACAATTCTTTTTCTGTGAGACCATCTGCGCCAGTATTCAGTTCTTTTTTGTAGTGAGCTCCAGAAGCGATGTTTTTATCGTTTCCACTTTCGCGAATCAGCATGATCACAACAAATACGGCCACAATTGCTCCAATGATAATGGCGAATGTTTTGTATTGCTGATTTTTTACTAACTTCTCCATATCTATTTCCTTAAAACATATAAGATTGCAGGCTTGTTTTTACTGACGAACAAATTAGAAAGCGAAAGTGCAACATCACCTATCCGAGAAAACATGCGTTCATCTATCCGTGACGTTTCTTCTTTATCGGTGGTGATTTCGAAGACAAATCCCCAAAATCCTCCGCTGCGATGAGCCGTTTGAAACTCAGCCTTTATATGCGCGAAATTTCTGCTATCGGTTGTATCGTCAGTTTCTAACTTCGATAATTTTGGCACCGAAAGAATAAACCGCTTCATGGATTCAATAAGTGATTCTTCGTAGCCGTTTCCGTTATTGCTGCAATCATCCAAATTGATAACGTCGTTGATGGAAGTTACGTCCACGGTTTCCGTATCTTCCAACTCGATTACATTTGGCTCTCCGTCCACGACATTCAAAAGCATATCCTGTGTTTTGCCAGAAATCGTCGTGATGCTTATGCTAATCGGCTCATGGCCGTTCTCGACGGTTGCACGGATAAATCCTTCTCCGGTTTTCTCGTTCTTCTCAAAATGAAATGCATTTTCCAAACCAGAAATCGTCGCGATGCGATCGTTTTTCACGCAGATTCTGTTCAAATGTTGAAACGAAATATTCGCATGAATAACCTCGTTTTTCATCTTGAACGTTTCCGCCAACGTGACGTTGACCAGCATGATGCTGGACACAATTCCTAAAGATATTCTCTTATTCATCACTACATTCCCTCTACATTTAGCTTCCTGCCGCCCGAGCGGCATAACTCAATCATCGTGTCCAGCTTCAAGCTGGTGCCGCCCGAGCGGCATAACTCAGTCATCGTGCCCAGCTTCAAGCTGGTGCATATCTTTTAGAAACAGTCGCCCACGAAATGTTTTGAAACTTACTTCGTATGTTTCCTGCTGATTATTTATTTGCTTTGATCCGATGAAACTATTCAGGCGACCCGCCACGTGTACGATATTTTTCTCCGGATACACGGTGACATCTTTCACATCGAAACGAGTAGAAGCGTCGTTTTTCTTGAGCTTCTTGATGTCCTTTTCGAACTTGTTTTTCAGATGACTGCAAGTTTCGGCATCGGCGTATCTCATGAGAATCTCTGTGTTATATGGAAGATTTGCTTGATTAACATCCAGCGCCAGATGAATCATATACACTGCCTGCTCCTCCAAATATTCCGGAGAAAACCTATTGCCCTCAGCCCAAAATTCTCGACGCACCTCCGGCGGCAGAATAATCACTCGCTCACTGCGAAAAAATAAATACAGCGACATAACCAGAATAATCAGAAGCAGCATCGTCGTGAGTCCAAGCAGCATATTCCGCTGATATTCAAAATTTAGCATTCGCTTAGACGCAAAACTGAATTTCATTACAGCACCCAATATCTAACGTGAGACGGAGGGACTCCCATCTTCACTACCTTCGACGATGTCGGCAGATACCAGTACATGATCGATCGGAATTTCCCTCTTCCAAACCGCTTGCTGAACATGCGGAAAAAATTGACGCACAAAAACGACATCAGAAGGCCAGCAATCAAATGATCAGTGGCCATACCTACTCCAAGCGGAATGGCACAGGTGAAAAACTGACTAGCCGGCCAAAACAATATCCGCGCCGGAGCGTCGATGTGACTCAAAATAACGTGACTGTTAATTTGATCCATCACTGCCACCAACCACAACCATAACGTTTGATCCATTTACTTTGGCTGATTTAGCTTCAACATCGCAGACACAGTCAGCGTACATTTCCGACGACGCTGAAGCCATTTGCGTAGGTTGCGCAACAACTATAGGAGCAGCAAGAATCAGGCATGCTTCTCCGGTTCCCGTAAAAGCTTTCGCAGCATATATAAATGCCGTTGCAGCTATACCGCTTAGCCCAGCTTTATAGTTGTTCGCAAATATCAGCATGCCGGAAACAAGTAATCCGCCACCAATAACAGCAGGAGTCCAATCATGCATTGCTCCCGTAAACGATTTAGACGCTGCTTTGATCTGACCGTCCGTAATCCCACAAAATGCTGGCTCCATCAGCAAAACCACAACCAACATTACACAACACAATATAAATAACTTTCTCTTATCCATTACTTTTCCTCCACTAAAATCAATAAAACCTCGTTCCATACTTGTTACCCTGTACATCACCTTTATCCATCGATTGTTTTACGTTCAACAAAACAGATAAATTGTGACGACAGTAGTTCTCGCGCAATAAAGTTATTTTCAATGCTCTACATAGTTGCAGAAGTCCTTTATTACTTCCTTCACTAAAAACAGCGTCAAAATTATCAAGCGCCAAATCTTCAACAAACGTCGCACTGAAAAAATTCAGAAC
>BNWE01000102.1 GCA_025998595.1 Alphaproteobacteria bacterium
AGGATTGCGATATCTTCCAGCATGGCTTTCCTTCTGTCGCCAAATCCAGGAGCTTTCACAGCCGCCACCTTCAGACCTGGCCGGTGACGGTACTACGACGGCGACGGTTCTGGCGCAGTCCATAGTCAAAGAGGCTCTGAAAGTTGTGGCTTCGGGCGTAAATCCAATAGATTTAAAGCGTGGCATAGACGCCGGTGTGACTGTAGTTACTGATATGTTGCAGACGGTATCCAAGAAGATTTCCACCAGTGAAGAAATCGCTCAAATTGGTACGATTTCTGCCAATGGAGATGTTTCCGTCGGCGATATGCTTTCCAAAGCTTTTGATAAGGTCGGCAAAGAGGGCGTAATAACCGTTGAAGAAGCAAAATCTCTCGAAACAGAGTTAGAAGTCGTTGAGGGAATGCAATTTGATCGCGGATATAGTTCTCCATATTTCGTGACTAACCCAGAGAAAATGACCTGCGAGTTGGATAATCCTTTCATTCTCATCCACGAAAAGAAGTTGTCTGTTCTTCAGCCTATGTTGCCGATTCTCGAGAAGGTAGCACAGTCTGGCAGACCATTGCTCATCATTGCAGAAGATGTGGAAGGCGAAGCTTTGGCCACTTTGGTGGTAAATAAATTGCGCGGCGGTCTGAAGGTGGCGGCTGTGAAAGCTCCTGGATTTGGCGACAGAAGGAAAGCCATGCTGGAAGATATCGCAATCCTAACCGGCGGACAAGTTATCAGCGAGGATCTGGGAATTAAGCTGGATACGCTGGACATCAGAATGCTCGGCAATTCCAAGAAGGTCTTCATCGATAAAGAAAACACGACCATTGTTGATGGAGCCGGAGCAAAGCAGGACATCGAAGCCCGATGCAATCAGATCAAGAGGCAGATGGATGATACAACTTCCGATTACGATCGTGAGAAACTACAGGAAAGATTGGCGAAGCTATCCGGTGGAGTTGCGGTGATAAGAGTCGGTGGTGCAACGGAAATGGAAGTCAAGGAGCGCAAAGATCGCGTGGAAGACGCCATTAACGCGACACGCGCAGCAGTTGCGGAAGGCATTGTCCCGGGCGGTGGAATCGCATTGCTGAGGGCAACGAAGGTTCTCGCCAACGCACAGCATAAAAATGACGATGAGCGCCTTGGTATCGATATTCTCAAGAGAGCCATACAGGCCCCAGCTCGTCAGATTATTGATAATGCAGGACTTGATGCTTCCCTAATCGTTGGGAAAATCCTCGAAAACGATAGCTTTAACTACGGTTTCGATGCTAGAAAAAGTGAGTATACAGACATGATAAAGTCTGGTATAATAGACCCTGTGAAAGTCGTCAGGATTGCACTTCAGAGTGCGGCTTCCGTGGCCAGTCTGATGGCGACCACAGAGTGCATGATCGCCGATAAACCCGAGAAAAAGCCAGAGGCTCCAATGCCAGCTGGCGGAGGAATGGGCGATTACGGTTTTTAGTTCTCTCCATTAATTAAAAAGAGAAACGACCTAGGATTAACGTTCTTGGTCGTTTCTTATGCCAACGTGACGTTGGATCCTGTGTCAACAACATAGGGGGGGATCACTTTTTATCAAAAAACACTTGACGTTTTTTATTTGTAGCCATATATAACATATAAGCTTATCGGGAGTTTTTTCGTCGGCAATGGTTTATCGATGGCTTCGGGTCAGTTATTTAAAGAGGATAGGTTATGAAAAAAATTGCTATTGCATTTTGTTTGCTAGAAGCAGCAGCGTTGAACGCTATGGAAGGTACTGTACTTATTAGGCTAATTGGGCTTATGCCGGAAAAAACCCAGGAGATCAGAGCGCTAGTGGGAATGTGCGATGAGCACTATAAAACGGTAAAGATGCGTCATGCTTTCAAAAGTATTCGAACGGCTTATGTGAGTCGGAGTGTAGATGATATGATGAAGCTAATTCACCAAAAAACACCAGCCAAAATGATGTATGAAGGTCGTTTTGAAGAAGCTATGAAGGTGTTCAAAAATCGACTTTATGTGGCTCAAAAAGCCAAAAATGTACCATTGGCAAATGAAGCTAGAGGATTTATCGCTGAAGCCAATCGCAGAATGATCCAACATTTGCGGCAAGGTACTCCGGGGATAAGGTATGTGGATTTTAGAACTCCAGAGAATCTCGAAAGTTTGTTTGAAGCCGATGCCTCGAAGAAATCGTATGGTATTTTTGGGATAAGGATAAAGAATCCGTGGGAAAAGGATCTGGATAAAATAGTGCTGGACAAGTTAACAGAAGACCATCCAGGAGAAAAAATCAGCATAGAGAGTGCTAAAATTTTGTGGCAGAACGGCTGTTCGCATATATTTGGAATAGCGGATGCAGACTTAAGAAACGTGGAGAATCTCAAGGAGTTGTTTGGAGCCAAAACTGATAATGATGGATGGGGATATGTTGCTGTGATGGAGAAGCTAAAAAAAGACCATCCAGGAGAAAAAATCAGCGTAGAGTGCATTAAGTTTCTGCTGTCGCGCAACTCTTTTGATGGACAGGGAAAAAGGATAATGGAAATAACGAATGTAGAAGACTTAAGAAAACCAGGGATTTTTGAGGATTTATGTGCTGCTATCAACTATTGTCATAACTGTAGTCATAGGAAACTATCTCTAGCTAGTGCTATGGCAGATAAGTTAAAAGAAAACTTCCCAGGAGAAAAAATCATTAGTGCAGAGTATGCGCTATACTTATTGAGATTGCATGATGGGTATACATGGCCAGAATGCTTAAACTTACAAGATATTGTAAAATTTGACGACTCAGACAGAAGCCAAAAGATTAAAGACCTCTTTGGAAAGTTTAAAGCTGTGCATGGATGGTTTGGTAATTCTCCTGAAATAGATGCATATTATGCAGCACTCAGGGAGCTTGGGGAACCACGACTCTAGATAATGAAGTAAATTGATTCTTCAAAGATCGTAATGCGATTTGAGCCCATTCGGATGGCAATATCCGAGTGGGTCTTTTCTTAAACCCTAACTCCGCATCAAGTTAGGTCGCCTACGTCAATTTTCTTAAAAATTCCTTGAGTTTTTTTTGTCATTTCGGATCGATGCCAGACACCGTTGATTTTGAGTTGATAAGTAGCTTTGGCGGTCTGGATTATATCTTTGGGCGAAAATTTTGTTAACATTTTGGCATTTTTCAAGCGATCGTACAACTTGTAGTAGGCGATCATTGCGATAAAATTGACGAGGATCCATCCCTCGAGCACGAATCTATTTTGCATGTAAGTTTTATCAGCTCCCAGGAAATTCTTGTAACTATCAAACATCATCTCGATTTCGTTGCGCTTTTTATACGCCTCGTATATTTGTTTAGCAGACTGTGGTGAGGTTGTATAATAACCCGGTTCACGAATAGGAGCTAATTTAAAGATTATGTTAAAGAGCGAGGTTGGCTTCCAGTTTGTCTATTATTTTGAACAGGCTAGATGCAAGTTCCAAAGAGCGGCTGCAATGACTATCATCTGATCATCTTTACCGAACTTATTTCGGAATGGATCAGTCATACATCTAAACCGTTTTATCCCGCCGATAGCATGCTCGACGACTATTCTAATTCCAGAGATAATCTTATTTTCAGCCTTTTGCTGAGCCCACAGCTTTTCTCGCTCCTCTTTTTTCGCAGGTGGAAGCTCTTTTTTGCATTTTCGTGGCTTTTTATGCGGAATCATTACAGTGTTTCCGTTTTTAAGGATTTTTTCTATGCCACAATATCCCTTATCTATCCACACAGCCTTGTCAGGAGGTATGTGCTCAACCACAGCACTTTTCTTCAGCTGTTGAAGATCGTGTATCCTCCCATCTTTGCTCGGAGATACGAATAATATCTCCTTCTTTTCATTACAAATAATCGTGTTTTTGCGAGTGTGCCGCTTTTTCTTCCCTGAATATCTTCTGCGCAACAGTTTTTGTTTACGAGGCCTCTGAACCGGACGTTCCGTTCCATCAATAAATAGGTCTTTTGCGTCAGGACATAGCTGAAAAAACTCCTCTACCGATCGAATCTGGCGCTTCGGCAACGTTACTGTTCTTCCCAGAGCCTTCTCCAGCACTGGAAAAAATTTCTTGGTCCATGCAAAACAGGCGCTTCTAACTGCTCCAAACACAAAACCAGCCACATCAAATGTCGGATATGTTTTCATGTAAAATAGTATGTACAACAATTTGTGGGATGCGTCTGGCAAAAGTCCCTTAAGGCCTCCTCCTACCGCCCTCTGACGTTCTTTGGACGCTAAGCTTTCTTTCCATACTTGCTCAAATGTCGGCAATAACACTTCAAATTCTACTCTACTCAGCCCTGTTAAAGATTTCAGTAGGCGATCATTCTTCAATACCCTTTCAAAACTTAACATCTCGTCAACCTCTACACAAAATAATACATATCTTAACTCTTTTTTGGCTGTTAGTGAACAGGGTTAATGAACCATGGTCAAGGTTCCGAACGTGTGCAACCTCTGGCGGTACCCATCGATGGAGTATTTCTCTGGATGTGTTTCGATTCTCTGAAGATAATCCTGCTCTTCTTCGACGCGCAATCTCTCGT
>BNWE01000103.1 GCA_025998595.1 Alphaproteobacteria bacterium
GTCTAAAAATGTTGAATGCATTGAGCAATCGTGGAATAGGTGCCGGCGTATTGATGATGCCGATAATTCCGCATCTCACAGACAGCATAGAAAATTTGGAAGCCATATTCAGAATCTCCAAAGAAAACGGAGCGACAAGCATTATCCCGGCAATGCTTCATCTGCGAGGCGAAACAAAACGTGTTTTCTATGGTTACATAAAAAATCAATTTCCCGACCTGCTTCCGAAAATCGCACCACTTTATAATGGCGCCTATGTAGACAAAAATTACTCGGAAATCTTTAGACAGAAAATCTCATCTCTTCGAAAAAAGTACAATTTCTACAGCAAAATCTATGAGTGCCAGAAACCGAAAAAGAAAAGTGTCCAACTAACATTGTTTTGAAATTTTCAGCAATGATTATCTTTTGCCTATAGACTAACGCACAACAAATATGATAATATTAGGCCTATTGTAAACTGTCAGTAATTTTTAATGGATGACAATAATATGTTTAGCATTATATATAAATGTTTAGATAGAGTGCTTGTAAACAACTTGCAGAGAGTTGTTTATAGGGCAATTTGCGGTGCGATCATCGCTTGCTTGTTCAGTAGTTGTTTATGCATGGATGGAGTTATCCTGGTAAATTTGTTTTCTGTGCATAACAACGATGGATATACCGCACCTTGCGCAAAGTTTTCGGCGGCAGCGAGTAGAAGAATTTTGCCAGCGATAACGCACAATATTTGGGTAATAAACAACGATTTTGAACAGTCGAAGGATAAAGATTGGAAAGAACTGGATGATTTTCGGAAAACAGATAGCTCGCTGTCTTACGAAGTTCACCACTTCTCACATAGTCTTGGAGCAGAAGGAGCTAGAAAAGAGTTATTGAAATTTTTGGATATGTATCTTAAAAACACTCCAATAGTTCAGGAAGCAGCAGCTCATGGTACGCTGTTTTGGCAATTTTTAGACTGTGATGACTTAGTTCATCCGGATCTGTTTTTCGTGATGCTTCACTGCGCACTCGAGCATGACGCTTGGATTGTAGATGGAGAGCACACGATCCGCAAGTTCAATAAATTGAACGAACATATAGTTAAAGAAGGCGTAAGCGTTCGTTGTTCTTTAGACGATTTCAAAATCGTTAACGATGGAGATGGTGTTGACAATGCCTCTAGCCTATATGTTAGCGATACGACAGATCTTTTTAGCTTGGATGGAAGAATGCCTTTTTCTGTAACAAACGCTTCGTCTTATGGCTATTTGCCTGTTTTGTTTAGATATAATGCAGAGTATTTTAAAATCTTATTAGAGCATAATCTTTCAGCAGATTTGGCTGATATGATAATGTACTACGCAGGAAAATTATATAGCCATTATGATGAAAAAGACAGCTCATTACCAATTAAACTACCTCCTCTTGTCCCCAAAGATGGCCAAGTTTTGTATTTTTATCGCCAACATGACAGGTCAATGGAGCACGATATATCAAAAGCTTCTATCGAACAAATATTAAGTATGGTTCGAAGCCAAGGACCGAACAGATTATCATATATTCGACATCTTATTGATTGCGACATGATTGCTTTAAACACCGCTTTCAAAGCAATTATTGAGAAATTTCCAAGCAATGCAGAGTCGATATTGCAATTTTTATCAGAAATCACATCTGAGTACGCAAGACGTGAATCCACATCAAAATAAACACAAAACAAGCGCTGGGATTGCTTCCAGCGTTTGTTCTCATCTTCTTATTTGTACGAATCCCTATAAATTGCAGCACAATCCTCAATGCTCAACTCACATCTGTCTGCCAAAAATGATCTGCCCATCGTTTCCTTTACATTTTTTGCGAGTGTTTCCAGTTCATCTGTCGTAATACCGTAGTCAGACATTTTCAGATCAGCAACACCGCAATCTTCCTGCAGTTTTATCAAAGCTGTAATGAAATCCATTGGTGCGGCAGCGCTTTCCATGCCTATCGCCTGCGCCATGCGGATAAAACGGTCGTCGCATACGTGTTTGTTGATGAAATGTGTGAAATACGCTTTGCTGATCATGATGAGACCGGCTCCATGCGGAAGATCCTGATGAAAAGCCGACATCGCGTGTTCTAGACTATGCTCACTAGTGGTTGAGCTAATATACAAAACAACTCCAGCAAGAGTATTGCCGAATGCAACTTTTTCGCGGGCATCGATGTCATTTCCGTCTTGTACCGCTCTTGCAAGATTGCGGCCAACATTTTCTAGGGATGCAATTGCGTGTATATCGCTGTATGGATTCGCATTCTTGGAAATGTATCCTTCAACGCTGTGAAATAAGGCGTCAAATCCCTGATATGCCGTAAACTTAGGCGGAACAGTAGTCATCAATTCGGGATCGACTATCGACAGTACGGGAAACATACCGTCTGTTCCAAAACCTATTTTTTCATGATTTGTTTCGTGCGTAACAACCGCCCATGGATCGATTTCCGAACCGGTTCCGGCTGTTGTCGTGATTGCAACCAACGGTAGCGGCCTATGTTTCATGGACTGCCCTTTGCCGCTTCCGGCAGAAACATAATCCCAATAATCGCCTTCGTTGGTCGCCATGACAGCGATTGCTTTCGCAGCGTCTATGCAACTCCCTCCACCAAGAGCAACAATGAAGTCGCAGCAATTTTCCTTTGCAAACGACGCTCCAGCCATAACTGTTGATTTCAGCGGATTAGGCTGAACCTCAGCGAACACTACGCTTTCTATTCCGGCAAGTTTCAATTGCTCTTCAGTACGACTTAGATATCCATTTGCTTTTGTGGATTTTCCGTTCGAGATAACAACCAGCGCTTTTTTACCAGGCATTTTTTGCTTGTGAAGATTACTTAATTCGCCGACTCCAAACAAAACTCTCGTTGGAACATACATACTAAAACTCATATTCGTTACTCCTAAATCAATGATAATTGCCTGTCTTCAACCGTGTACTCCGGAACAGAAATTGATAATGCGTTTTCGAGCCATTCCGCAACAAATCTCCGATGACATATCTCTCCTGGTTTCTCGTAGCAGAGCAGCGCCAGATTCTTTTTCCCACTATCCTCCAACATTTTTAGAAGATCTTCGTATACCTTTGTTGGAGACAGTTTTCCTAAAATTTCATCACAATACTTCTTTATGGCCTCTTCAGAAGAGACAGCTCCGGATTTTGCTTTTTTCAGTAATTGTTCCGTTGGATTTAGATACGCCAAATGTCCGTCTACGCTCGCCCATTTTGGAGTGAACAGAGAAACGCTGATTCTCAACATGTCGACTGGCAACTTCGGAATAAACGCAAAGTAAGAGGTATAGACCATGTTGAAAGAATCTCAGAATTTTCCTTCAATTTTTTCTGGAATTCCAGTTGCGCTGTAAACATAGTACTTATATCCGGTCGGAATGAATTTCAAAATGCCATACAATTCGTCATCTTTTCCGTTTCTATAGTATTGCGCGAATTCTTCGTTCCAGAGTTCATTCTTCAGCGATTCATCGTTCACAGATTCAATTTTGCCAAATAGGGTTACATTTTTCATATTCTCCGTTACAAAATAATATAACGATGCGTTGTCGTTTCTCTTGATTTGCTCGACTTTCGGAGAGTTCGCATGGGATGAAAAGTATATATTCAAGTCATCACCTATGTTCATGTTGATAATATTGCTCATGGCTCGAGTTTCCGGGAAACCCTCCAAATTTAGAGTCGACAAAAAAGCAATCTCACAAGAATTGATAATTTCAACAACATCTTTCTTAACATTTTTCATAACACTACCTTTACTGTTGCATGATTCAATAGTGACATCCTAAAGTGATTTTTTCAATAGATTTTGTATCCCCTCCACCTCCCACTCTTCCATTTTTAGAGCACATCTCAGCAACTCGTTGAAAACACATCGAAAATTTGTGAGCGGAACAAGTGATTTTCACTTTCCCACCCTGAAACGACCGCTACTCCAGAGCTTTTGGTCGAACTTTTGCACGCGAGTTTTTAGTTAAATTTTAGAAAACGTCTCAGGCTGAGGGCTTGCAGAGCATTTTGGAGACGATTCTCCAGTTCCGCTCGTTTGGAGAATAATCGGAGATTTGGAGAGAAAATTTCGTTGACGAGCCCAAAGTGTCATGTATTTTGCATTAATTTAAAACACATTCAAGGCCGCGAGAGCCTCAGGGACAGAGGGTTTTGAGGATGCATTGCCTTTGATTAAAATGTAAAATTCTCTAGTCATATAGACAACTTGGTGGAGTCAAGGGGAATCGAACCCCTGATCTCTACAATGCCATTGTAGCGCTCTACCAATTGAGCTATGACCCCATATTCATGTGTCTATAGTATGCAATATTTATAATACTTTTGCAAGCCATTTATGCAGTGGCAGCAGGGCCACACAGGGTCTTTTAATTCTCCCCAAGAAGTAATAAAGTATTAATAAGTTTTATAGAGGCAAGAGAATGGCAACGTTAACAGAAATATTTTCAAGTATAGAGGATCCGCGGAATCCA
>BNWE01000104.1 GCA_025998595.1 Alphaproteobacteria bacterium
ATTACAAAACTCCAAATGATGTGTATAATGGTGGTTGTAAAGTTGGTGGTTTTGTTTATGCGGAACTCAACGAACTTGGATCTCTAGATCTCCCGCCAGTGGTCTAAAATATGGGGGTCATATTAAAGTTCTGACTCCCATGAATCGCGGTATTGTGGGGACATCTAAAATGAATGAGTCTCTACAGGAATCTTTGAATCCCAACGGTTTCGAGATAACTCGCGGAGGTCGTCGCTACCGTGTCGGAGATAAGGTAATGCAAATCAGAAATAATTACGATAAAAACGTATTTAATGGAGACATCGGATTCATTTCAGATATAGATGCTGAAAATCAGCAGATTTTTGTGAATATCGATGGAAACGATATCAGCTACGAGTATTCTGAATTAGACGAACTCGTTTTGGCCTATGCGGTTTCGATCCATAAATCTCAGGGCTCGGAATATCCTGTGGTTGTGATACCGTTGGTCATGTCGCACTATATGATGCTTCAGCGAAATCTCATATATACGGGCATTACGCGAGGCAAAAAACTTGTCGTAATCGTTGGCAGCAAAAAAGCCATGTTCATTTCCGTGAACAATGACAAAACCATGAAAAGAAATACTTGGCTGAAGGAGCGCTTGAAATAATTGCATGCAAACGTCGCATTTTTTTCACTTGATGATCATATCTCATAATATTTTTCTACTCCGATTTCATCTAAAAAAATCTCGTCATGGGATATGATAATCATTGCCGTAGGGTACTCGCGCAAAATTTCGACAATGTGATCGCGCGTTTCCAGATCGATATTGTTGGTAATTTCATCCAGGATTAAAAGCTTCGGAGGATTGGCGGCGATTTTCGCGAGCGATAGCCGAGCTTTTTCTCCGCCAGAAAGATTTTTTACTGGCACGTTCACCTCTTCGTTTTTTCTAAAAAGAAAATCGTTGAGATGTTTTCGAATTTCGCCATGACTCCATTCTGAATTCGCTTCAGAAATAATTTCGATGGCGGATTTTTCCGGTTCCAAATTTTTGTAATGCTGATCTAGAAATCCGATATCTTTCGGATGTGGTAAATTCCAATCTCCGGATTTCACAATGTCTTTATCTCTTAAAATTGCTTTGACGAGCGTCGTTTTTCCACTGCCATTATTTCCGACGATTGCAATTCGATCCCGAGACATTAGCGAAAAATTTAGTGCTTGCAGAATTATTTTATTTTCGCGCCTGACCGATCCATCGACAATCGATACAATGGTTTTTTCACCAACTTCCTGATGCGATAAATTAAATTTCGGAACGATGATTTCTGGCAGACGAACTTGCGCCATTTTCTCAGACAATTCATGTTTTCTTTCATCGATGGACTTCAATTTGCTGCCCTGGGATTTTTCTGCCTTCATGCCTTTCAGATCTCCAACCTCTTTCATCCATTTTCCAGTTGCGATTTTTTTCTTGCCGCTGGCCTTGCTTTTTGACGCTCTTTCCTGTTCCTTCATCAAACCTTTGTGCATAGATTTTTTATCGCGTTCTAGCAATTCCATCTGATGAAAAATCGACTGTCGTTTCAATAGCATTTCACTCATATAATCATCGTAATTTCCGCGAAAAACTGTGATCTTTCCGTCATCGATGTGCCACAAAATATCAACGCAACTGCGCAGCAATTCCTTGTCATGGGTTACGATAATTAAAGTGCCGCAGTATGACTTCAGCATGCGCATTAGGCTTTTGCGATTTTGCAGATCCAGATGATTCGTCGGTTCGTCCAGCAAAAGTGCATCTGGATTTTCGCTCAGCGCATATGACAACGATTTGTTGAAACGTTCTCCACCGCTTAGCGAATCGAAATCATCGATAATTTGCGGAATATATGCCAACGGAATTTCCGGATTTTTCTCGACGATCATTTTTAGCAATGACGACTTTCCGCTGCCGTTTCTTCCGATGATTGCAACGCGATCGCCAAACGAAATCTGCGTAGAAAAATTCTCAAAACATACTTTGTGCGGAAATGATAAACTGAAAGCGATTATTTGAATTGGGCTATGCATGACATTTTTCTCTAAATCTACAACGAAAAATTGACTTGAATTTCACGTCAACAAACAATACGATTTAACAGAAAAATCTCATGATACCGACCGACTCCAGTTACTACCCAGGCATGATAGAATTACTGGAGCTAATTAGCAAGATCGGATTTAGAGATGCACATCACAATTTCATCTCCATAATTTTTATAACGAATCCGTTCATTACATCTTCTTTGATGATTTTCCAGCCAAGTTTTTCGTACCAAAAATGCACTGTTTTATCAGTTGTGTAAAGATATAATTTTTCGAATCCAAAATTTTTCGCCTGCCGTTTTGCGTATTCCACGAGATTCTCTCCAATTTTTTGTCGACGATATTTTTCGATAACAAATAGATTGGATAAACATGGAGTAAAACTTTCGTTATTCGGAATATCCTTTTCTGCCAAACTAATTGTGCCAATCAATTCATCATTTTGAAAATACAAAAAACATATATCGAGCTTATCTGTGTTCAAACGACCCAAAAGTTTGGTTTGAATTCGTTCAATAATTGATGGATCTTCCGTATATTTTCTCCAGGCATCGAAATACCACCGGGCAACTATGGGAATCAGATCCTGATGATTTGCGAGATAATCGATAGAATTAGCCATTGTCGTCATTTAGCAATTTCTCCAATATCTGTTCTCGGTTATTTATAAACATTTTCGTTATTTGATAGCATTCGGTATCTTCATATTTTGTTTTGCGAATTTTTCCATCATCGAAGGACAAAATATTCGCTCCAGAAATTCCCAAAAGGATCGGAGAATGCGTAGCAATTATGAATTGCGAGTTTTGTTTAATTAATCGAGAAATAATAACTATAAGCGACAATAGTCTCTGAGGTGATAGAGCTGCTTCAGGCTCATCGAGAATATATAATCCGTTTCCTCCAAATCTATTTTGAATCAACGAAAAAAAACTTTCTCCGTGTGATTGGTCATGCAAGGATTTTCCTCCATAAGATTTCAAACTAATTCCAAGATTATCAACTTCTGAAGCAACGTTATAAAAGCTTTCCGCTCTAAAGAAAAATCCGTCTTTTGGACTCTTTACTCCTTTTACGATGGCAATTGCTTTTCCCAAATCTGAATGTGTCGCTCTTGTGCAAAAGTTGAAATTTTTTGATCCCCCTTCTGGATTAAATCCATATGCTACCGCTATGGCTTCCAAAAGCGTGGATTTACCAGAACCGTTTTCTCCAACAAAAAAAGTCAATGAATTATCAAGCGCCAACTTTCTGATCGATTTAATTGCCGGTATGCTATTTATATATGAATCTTCTTCAATCTCTTGGCGTTTAATTGATACGCTTCTTATGAAGTAATCCACTATTTTGGCCATTGGTTTCATCCCAGCATTTTTCCAATTGCGATATCTTGCGGATCGCTTTCGTATCCGTCTGGATCGTCAAATGACATTTCGACGTATTTGTGTTTTTTATAGAAATTCACTGCTTTTTCCGATGATTCCACATGAATACTTTTGTAATCGTGAACTTTCAACCATTTTTCAATGATTTCGAGAAAATGTGAACCGAAATTTTGACGACGACTTTCTTCCAAAAGCACAATAATGCGCAACGCAGCTCTGGATTCAGGCCAAAGCTGAATGTGTGCGTATCCAATAATTTCTGTTCCTTTATACAAAATAAAATGCTCATGATTTTGTTCATCGAAAGTTCCAAAGTAAGGATCTTTTTGTTTGCTGAAATATTTCTTCCGAAAAAGTTTCGCTGCATTTCGTTCGTCATCGGTGAGACATTTCAAAATCCGCAATCGATTAAATCCAATCTTTTCTATAATGTCGTCGATGAACTTTCTTTTTCTAATCGTATAAACCGGAAACGACAACTTGCCGACTTTTTCATGCGCAGCATCGTCTTGCAAAATTTGCATTTTTAGAGCGCCATATTCACGACAAACATCTGGATGCGTTTTTAGGAAATCACGGAAACGAAGATTCAGCTCAATTTCCGGATGATCTTGATCGAAAAACATATGCAAATTTACGGCAACGCCATCTCTTTTGCTAAACCCACATTGCAGAGGAATGTTCCATTCGCCTTTGTATTTGTATCCAGCTTTTTCTAAATTTTCGATGGAGCTTTTTCGATCCTTAGCAATAGCGATTATGTCTATTTTTGGTTTTGCCGCAAGTCCAGAAACAGATGTTGATCCGATGTGATAAATCGCTACACAGTTATCGCAAAGCGCGTTCGAAATTATCGTTTTTTCCGACTCAAACATTTTCGGCCAGTCAGAATTATATGTAACAACTTCGATTTTCATTTTATCTTTTCCATTTCTTCATCCGATACCCAGCGTTTTTCTTTTATAAGAATCTCGAATTGTTTTCTGGCTTTTTCTAGATTCAGAGTCGGACGTTTTTTGGTTTTCGAATATGTATATTCAATTCCAACAAATTCAGCGTCGATTTC
>BNWE01000105.1 GCA_025998595.1 Alphaproteobacteria bacterium
GAGACCGCCAAAGCTACTTATCAACTCAAAATTAACGGCGTCTGGCATCGATCTGAAATGACAAAAAAAACTCGAGAAATCTTTAAAAAAATTGACGTAGGCGACCTAACTTGATGCGGAGTTAGGGCTTAATGAAAATTCTGTAGTACAAAAATGGAATTTCGTTGAAAAATATGATGTTTTTTTCTTCTCCCTGAGTCCAACCGGTAGTGACAGCTTTCAATGTCGTGTATATCAAGCTATCGTTGGAGCCTTGAATTTCAAACGATGTTGGTGATTGTGTATAATAAGAATCGCTGCGAACTTTCATGTATACGGCATTGCAAAGCGTTTCGGTACCATTCCTGGGAACGAGGGCTCAACGAGCACACGAACGGACTGATTCGGCAGTACTTGCCGAAGAAATTCGATTTCAAAGATGTTTCGGATAAAAAAATTAGGGAAATTGAAAATAAACTTAATGATCGACCACGGAAAGTGTTAAACTTCAAAACACCTCGAGAGGTCTTTGTGGCAAATCGGATTGTTTCGCCACTTGATGCACTTCGTTTCTGAATGGGCGGGGATATTCTGCAGAAATACGACATCAAATACGGTGATTTTAAAAAAATGTCGCAATCTTCGCTTTTTCCAAAGCATTACGAGTACGACGGCGCATGGTTGTATGTGGAAACTGAAATAGAAGCCTTTCTCAAAGATTATGGAGAACGACCATGAATAAAACGCCAAAAACACAATCGAAGAAAACGATGGATGCAAGTTCAAAACCATCCTTGTTGGCAAAAATAATATACTCTGGATTGGTAAGGCTAAAAGAGTCGAAAAAAGCTCAGGAATCAGGACGCAACTGCCCAAAAGCGCTTGACTTCGGGCAGCCGGAGAGGGTTAATGTGACCACGTCAAAAGTTGACTAATCGGAGATAAAGGGGGGTAAAATGAAACAACGGGATGATTTGGATATAGTTAAACGAGTGCTGAGGTTGAAAACTATGAGCCTTAGCGAGCTGAATGATCTATGGCATGGTCTATATGAGCACAAACCGATATCAGCGACGAAAATGTACATGATTCCGCAACTAGCGTATCGGATTCAAGAATTGGCTTATGGCGCTGAAAATGAGGCAACTCAGCAGAAAATTCAACAGATAACTCACGATATTAGTAGAGGCAAAAAGAAGAGTTACAAGCCGCTGTTGGGAACAAAAATCGTGAAAGAGTATAAGGATCGTCTGCACGAAATTTTCGTTGTAAATGAGGGTTTTTCCTACAACGGCAGGATCTATAACTCGCTGTCAGCCATCGCTCAGCAGATCACGGGAACAAAATGGAATGGATTAGTTTTTTTTGGAGTAAAATAATGAAAATACAGCAACAATCACTGCAAACATCAGTAAGATGTGCCATATACACAAGAAAATCGAACGATGAAGGTTTGGATCAGGAATTTAACAGTCTTGATTCTCAGCGAGTTCTGGCGGAACGCTATATTCAAAGCCAAGCTGGAAAAGGCTGGCTTGTCCTGCCGAAGCACTATGACGACGGCGGCTTTTCCGGTGGCAATATGGACAGACCAGCTCTGCAAGAGCTACTGAACGACATTCAAGCCGGAGCCGTAGACTGCGTTGTGACATACAAACTTGATCGTGTATCGAGATCGCTATTCGATTTCACAAAAATCATTCACATTTTCGATGAAAACAAGGTGATTTTCGATACAGTAACCGAATCGTTCAGCTCAGCGAATCCATCTGGCAGACTCATGCTGAACATGTTGTTGAGTTTTGCCCAATATGAACGTGAACTTACCATCGATCGTGTGCGAGATAAATTCTCGGAATCGCGTAAAAAAGGCCTTTGGATGGGAGGCCCGCCACCGCTAGGCTACGACGTAAAGGATCGAAAATTGCTGATAAATGAGGATGAAGCAAAAGTTGTGAGGCTGATTTTTAAGAGATTTTTGTTAACAGAATCATGTCGACAAGTTGCTGATGAACTGAACAAAGCAAAATATCGCACAAAAGCTCATAAAAAAATGGGAGGAAAATTGTTCGACCCAAATTACCTCAGAAGGTTATTGACCAATGTTCAATACAAAGGCTGCGTAAAACACAAAGAGAACATCTATAAAGGCGAACATGAAGCCATCATCGACGAAGAGACTTGGGAAAGCGTGCAGAAAATTTTTCAGCCCAATAATGCGCATGGCAAAAGATATGCGACACGCTCTCCAGCAATGCTTAAAGGCTTAATCAGCTGCGGTGCTTGCAATTGCGGAATGATTCCAACTTCCAGCAATAATCATGGTTTAACGTACCGCTACTACGTCTGCAACAATCATCTTAAAAGCAGAAGTTGCAATAGTCTGAAAATAGTTCCGGCGGAAGAAATTGAAAAACGCGTCGTTCAAGAGGTTTTGAAAAAAATCCGCACATCGGAAGTTGTTATGAACATCCATGAATTGAACAAATCTAGCAAAAAATTATCACCGGATGATCTGAAAATCATGATCGATAATATTTCGGAAGTATGGAATGCTCTGTGTCCGAACGAACAACGAAAAATTGTGCGACTACTGATTGCAGAAGTCGACCTTTACGAAACACACATGGATTTGGAAATAAATCTCAATGGATTCAACAAATTACTGCTAGAGTTTAACGAGCCCGCATGATGCTGGAGCCGCAGTTTTAGGAGTTAAAAAATGACAAAAACGCTGAAAAATGAGGAAGAATTGCTGGTTCAAAGGGTGAAAATACCGTTCAAAATCTTAAAGAGAGGCAAGCATAAGCCCCACATCATCAAGCCAAACAACTCCGTCGACGAAAAAATCATGGACGACATTCTAGTTCAGGCTCTCGGCAAGGCCAAATTGTGGGAAAACGAACTCATGAGAGATGAAATAGATTTGGAGGAATTTTGCGAGAAGAAAAAACTTACGATGAAATATGTCATCAAAGTTTTACGCCTCAATACGCTGAGCCCAGGCATCAAAGCAGCAATTATGAACGGAACTCAGGCAAAAACGCTGGTACTGAAAGATCTGCTGAAGAAACCGTTTCCGTTGCTATGGGGCGAACAGGAACGGATGTGAAGACTGAGCACCGCCAGCAGGGACACATGCTTGCTGGCAACCTATTTCTGCAATGCTTTGATTTGAGCAACTGATAAGCCAGTAGCTTTAGAAACGTCTTCAGCTGTCATGCCCATAGATAACAAATTAATGGCAGTTTCTCTTTTTCCTTCTGCTTTGCCTTTTTCAATGCCTTCTCTTCTAGCTTTGTTGACATCATGAGACCTAGCATTAATAGCATCATTTTGTGCTTTTAGGCGCATATTATAGATGCGTCTTGTTTCCGGATCTTGGCTCAAATGTATAAGACCTTCCATGGCTTCCTTCACCTCCTTAATGGTTAAAAACTCCGGCGGGATTGTTTGTGGAGCTTTCAAAAACGACATCCAAACCGAAAATAAATCAGAAATATTGGCTCGTTTCTCATCAATTTTTTCCAATTCGATGATAAATATGCGAAACTTATCGCTAGCCGATACCGCCGGATTTCCTGCCGGATCTTCTTCATACATAAACCTGATTTTGTGTGTATGATAATTGCGGCCAGTTTCGTTATAATTGGTAATCCAAATTGATATAAGATTCGGAAGAGAGTCATATTCATCGCCTTCATGCAGTTCTTCCGGCAACATTTTAGATTGACCAAAAGCGGCGCGATTGACGATGTTCCCTTCATCTTGACACTGAATCTCGATTTGTATTTTTGTATTTTCGTCAGTTGTTGCGCGAATATCTAGTCGAACACTTTTGCCGTCTTCCATATCCTTTGGAATATCAGTATTTTCGAGAGTAATATCCTGAATAAAGGGATTACCGTCCAATATCGAGTTCAGCAGACTAATGAGCACCCGCTTATGATCCTCTTGCCCAAACAGACCCTTGAAGACAAAATCATATCGAGGCAATAACAAATCAACATTTTCTGCATTTTTAACTTTTCGCATAATCTGCTTCTCTCATATATTGGTTAGATTATATCATACTTTTGCGGAAAGCGGTAGTTTTTTCTGGTGTAAACTTTGCGATACATACAAGCAAAAAACAGGCGCAAAAGAACAAAAACTCCCAAATGCCCGACAATTGCACAAAGTGTAGATTTAAAAAACACAAATGGGAAAAGTTCGAATCCAACTCGCCCCTAGCGCCCGATCAAATGGTTAACGAAATTTTTGAAACCTCTGTGGCAGAGGCGTTTGCGGACATTGGCTGTGCAGAGAATAAATGCGTTTTTTAATCAACTCCCCCAGCCAATCTGCGTTGGCAATATACGATTGTCGATGCGGATATATTCCCAAAAATCCCCTTATATCAGAGCATGTTGAGCATCGCTCGTTTTTGAATTAGTGTGTATAAATCACCTCTAGCACAACCATTTTTCTC
>BNWE01000106.1 GCA_025998595.1 Alphaproteobacteria bacterium
CACAGGTCTCAAAAAAACATGGGCATTCATGTTATGTCTACTCTCGTGGCTTACCAACTCTTGTGTGAAAAACCTGCTATTACTCCTATCTTTCAAATGGTTAGCTAATCCATTATTCGCGTTAATACGCTAAAGCAATTCACGCTAAAGCGTAAGGTTTATAACCGACCCGTGGAAAATTAAATATTCCGAAACAACGGAAGACCTTGCAAAGCCATACAAAGACCTTGCGTTTTGTGGGAAAACAGGGGAATTTAATGAGATATAGCGCTTTCACTCTAGGCTTACGATATCAGTTTTTTGAGTTCGTGGAACTTAATTAACCATGTTCATTAATAGGTTTTTGCCATTTTTTGACAATGGAGTTTGAGATGCTGCAGGGCGCAAAAATTTAAATGTGAACATGGTTATTGATCTTGAGCTCGTAAACGCAAGGTAGAAGCGCTATAAAGAATCGTCGCATACAGACTCGAGAAAAAGACAAATTTAACCATATGTTTATGAACAAAGAAAAATATATAAACTGGGGACCTAGAGTGGGAGAATTAAAAAATGCCGATGCTATCTTTGGAGAATGCAAGGAATATGTCTCACTTTTAAATAAGAATATACTAGAATATTCGATGTTTGACAAATTAAAGGCTGTGCTTGCAAAAAAACAAGGCGAGACAAAGGGGCGATTTATAAAAACAGAAAAAGGCATGCTTTCTGTGTCGGATTTTGCGATGTCTACCCTATTTGGCAATTCATACTATTGTTTTCGAAAGGAGCGATTGGAGAGTCAGGGCTCTTTAAATAATAGCCATGACGTTGAGATGAGATGCTGGAGTGCCATATTACGCCAATATACCCAAGATAACGAAGATTCTTATGAGTTTGGCAAAGTGCGTGATGCGCTAATTTTGGCCCTTTATGGCGATTCAGAGAGCTTCGAAAAGCTTCTATGCGAAGAAGGCTCAAAAACAATACCGCACTTTAATGCCATAAGAAACGGCTCTGTGTTCTTTATAAAAAGGCAACAATAGTTCTTTTTATGATATTGGCTGATTTTTGCTTGGTGCAAAATATACACAATTTAACTGAGAATGTGGATTTTTGTTCCACTGGATCGCTACGCATCCTCTGGATGACGGAAAACACTAAAATTCTCGTCATTCAGAGGGCCGAAGGCCCGTAGGAATCCAGAAAAAAGAAAATCAACTTCTCAATTGGCCATAGTGTTTTGTGTTGTCACATTGTGATTATATGCCAAACCAAAATGACAACATGAATTTTCGCTCAATTGGATCCGATGTCACGTTTGCTGCTGCGGCTGCGGTTTGCGAACAACGATTCTTTTTACTCGTCGTGGATCTGCATCCGCTATTTCTAACTCTATTCCAGACGGATGGATTAATGTTTCGCCTCGGGTTGGCATTCTTTCAGCAAGCAACATGGTCAATCCCCCCAGCGTTTCGATGTCAGGTTCTTCGCCTTCCTTCATAAACGGACTTAGCAAATCTACGTCCAGCATATCCTCACAATCACTCAGCAGTGTTTTGGCGTCTGCCATGAAGGATCCGTCCTGCCGCATAATGATTTGCGGAAACATGCCGCGACTTTGCTGTATCTCCCCAACAATTTCCGAGACAACATCCTGCAGAGTCACGAGACCATCCACTCCGCCAAATTCGTCCACCACCAGCACCATATGATTGGCAGATCCTCTCATTTCAACCAATAGTTCCAGCAGTTGTATACTGGGAACAACGTAAATAACGTCTTTAAGCAGTGATGTTATGTTGAAAGATTCGGGATTATTGATATAGGGCAGAAAATCCCTCACTCGCACTATTCCTACAACATCGTCCAGTGTATCTTTATATATCGGAATTTGAGAAAAGTGATTTTTCGAAAAAATATCAATGAATTCTTCCAGAGACGTATTTACTTTTGCAGCAACGATATCAGCTCTCGGAACCATTATGTCTGCGGCAGTTAGATCCTTCAGTCCTAAAACATTCGACACAAGAGCAAGCTCGCTGCTATCGTCCGCCTCCAAATCATCGGACGCCGGCTCTGAGTCAATCAGATCTTCCAGACGATCTATCAGAGGGACGTCAAGGTCTTTCTTTCTTCTTTTTATTAATTCTCGAAAATATTTTATAATATTTAAATGCATTGGGAAATACTAGCAAACTTCAATATGGATTTGCAACATTTAAACCGGAAAGAATCTTAATTTCTAAATTCTCCATTTGTTCCGCATTTGAGCTATCGCCGTGATCGTACCCCAAAAGATGCAAAACACCGTGAACCACCAGATGCATCAAATGATTATCAAACGATTTTTCCTGCTCCGTGGATTCACGATCTATGGTCTCATACGCCATAGCTATACTCCCGAGTACACACCAATTGCTGCAACATTCTCCATCGTTTTCTTCATCGCTTCCATATCCATCCCCCAAAACATTATCAATGGAATCTGCCGGAAAAGATAGCACATTTGTTGGCTTGTCTATTCCCCTGTAGGTATTATTAAGTATCTGCAACTCACCATCATCCGTAAATAGAAAGCATATTTCTACATTGTAGTGATTCAATTTTAATTCGGAAAACACAGCAGAAACGCACTTATCTGTTATTGATTTTACGTCGCTTCTGGACCACCTGTCGCATTCCACAGAAATTTCTAAATTCATTATTACACTACCATACCAACTAAACTATGAGATAGCGACTCCGTAACATTTACGCGCGCCACATCTCCTATGTTTAAATAAGTATCACATATTGCCACTGATTGGGAATACTCACTACGCCCCACAAGCTGATTTTTATGGCGACCTTGCTTAGTGATAAGTACGTTCAAACTCTTTCCCACATAGCTGTCATTGAACTGAGACTGCTGTTTATTCAGTATTTCCTGAAGAATTTGCAATCTTTCGGATTTGATTTCTTCCGGAATCTGGTCATTCATTTTTTCTGCAGCGGTACCAGGTCTCGGACTATATTTGAAGGAATATGCCTGAGCAAATTTAACTGTTTCCACTAATTTAAGTGTTTTCTGAAAATCATGGTCTGTTTCTCCTGGAAAACCAACGATAAAATCCGAAGAAAATGCCAGGTCATTTCTGTTGTTCCGAAGAAGATCAATGCATTTTAGATATTCATCGGCAGAATATTTTCTGTTCATTCTTTTGAGAACCGCATCTGATCCTGATTGTACTGGCAAATGAAGAGATGGCATGAGAATTTCCACTTCTCGATGTACCTTAGCAATACTTTCGTCGATATCTTTTGGATTGGACGTCGTATATCTTATGCGTTTTAGGCCATCGAGATTCGCCAACTCAAATATGAGTCTGGAGAGATTCCAGGTTTTTCCGTCCAGTCCTGTTCCCCTGTAGGAATTCACGTTCTGTCCGAGCAAAATTATTTCTTTTACATTCATGGACAGCAGCTTTCGAGCCTCATTCATTATGTCTGCAACATCTCGGGAGAATTCTCGGCCCCGTGTATAGGGAACGACGCAATAGGTGCAGAAATTGTCGCATCCCTCCTGAATCGTAAGAAATTCTGACACGTCTCGATTGAAAAACTGATCGGTAAGATGTAGAAATTTATCTTTAGCATTAGATTCTGTTCGTATTACGGTGTCGACATTATTCTTCTTCAGAAAATCACTTATACCTTCGGCGATTCTATGTATTTCCTGAGGGCCAACGATTACATCGACGTAGGGAGCACGCTTTGCGATATCTTCGTGCTTGGATTGCGCCACACAGCCTGTCACGACTATCAGAAAATCGTTTCCGACGACCTGAGACTGCAACTTCAATAAACGTGCCCGTCCCAGATCCGAAAACAGCTTCTCATCTGCTTTTTCGCGAATGCTACATGTGTTGAATATAACGACATTGGCATTGTTCATTGACTCTGCCGGTTTGTGGCCCGCTTCCATCAGAGCATCTGAAATCCTCGACGAATCATAGGAGTTCATCTGACATCCGTAACTTTTTATAAAAAATTGCAACATCTTCATCTAATCCATAACCGTTGGCAAATTTTGTTTGCTAACTCATTAAAAATTGACATATGTTTATTGCTCCCTTCTCAAATTTTCTATTTTTTCAATTGATAAGCTAGTATATTTACTGATGAAATTCAAGAGAAGTCTGTCAGCCAGCATGTTAATAAAAGAATGAGATGTGGATGTTCATATGATGCATCTGGTGGTAAGTAATGTATACCACCTTCATCTATGATCTACGACTGTTTGGTCCCGCCTCATCGTGACCCAATAAAAGTACCCAACTTTTGGGCTTACTCCACCCCATAACTTATGGTAAACTATTTCAAAGAGTTATGGTTGGAGCTATAAAATGATTGGGATTATTTCAGAATATTTTGATGGATTAGGTAAGGTTTTATTAAAGAATTTGCCTCAGG
>BNWE01000107.1 GCA_025998595.1 Alphaproteobacteria bacterium
ATACATAGAAAACCAAAGTGATGGGCCAAATGAATTCAAGGTATGGGACGAAAAGTAGGATTTATCCGCATTCAGCGTATCTTCAGATTCTTAGCATACCTCCTGCTTTAGCAGGTCGTAATTGATTACGACTTTTGTGCCGCAGAGCCCCGTAATAGTATGTGCCGTTTCATGTCCGTAAATTGCGTTTAGCTGCGATACCATTTGCGTGCCAATTACAAAACATCCGCCGAATTTACGGACTTCCGCTAGCGATGTTTCGATTTTCGGTAGACGCTTCAAATTATGCAGCTCATCAATGAAAAACCAAGTCCGTTTGTCGGTTGGATTCGTTTGCAGCAGAGCTTCTGATGCAATGGACAGCCACGCCGTTATTAGCGGAGTTAGTGCGGTTCTTTCAGCTGGTTTGCAGGACAAAAACATGGTTCGAGCCGCAGTGCTTGCAGCACCTGCACTTTCTGCTTCGCCACCTTCTGAGGGGTATGCGGGATGAGTTTGCGATGCTGAAGTTGAATCAGCAAGAGTAATCGCATGTGATTCAATCACCCAATTTCTGATGCTGAAATTATCGCTCTTCGATTCTTTCAAAATATCAAAAACAGATACCGCATTGATGAGAGTGGCTCGAATGGAAATAGCCATTTTATCCGCACGTTTATCCATTAGGCTATAGCCGTAGGTTCCTTTGAGATACGACTGAATTTCTTCCAAAGAGACTTTCAGCAGAAGATCGATGAATTCTCGGGTGCTTTTGTTTTCTCGTATGACTTTTTTAGCGGTTTCAACGAAAACAATTTGTGCGGCATCTTCCCAAAATTTATCGTGAGTATCACTGCGGCCAATCAAACATGCAGCAACGTTTTTCAGGAGAATTTCGTCATTGCATTTACTCAAAAAACTCCACGGAACCGATCGAGGATCAAGCGGATTCAAAATAATGTCACCATCTCGATAATATTTCTCAACGAATGTTCCGACCGTATCCACAATAATGAGTCGTTCGCCTTTGGCTTTCACCTGGTCGATGAGTTCAATAATGGCGTTGCTCTTTCCAGCTCCGGTCGTACCCGTAATAATTGTATGACGTGCCTCGGAAAATTTTGGGTATGGAATTTCCGCCAGAGTAATGTCGCTTTTCTCTTTGATGGCTTTTTTCAGAACTTTTGCGTCTACGTAATCATAGCCGGAGATTATTTCTTTATTGTCGCTGATGGATTTTCCAAAATACTTATTGATTATGAGCATAATCACTGTCGCTGCAATACCTACAGCAATACTCAGCTCCAAATTCAATAGCAGAGAATCTTCAAACTTCGCTTTGAAATTAATTAGCATGGGAGTCTTTGCAATGAAATAATCTGCAAATTCCTTCCATCTTCCAAAAGCATCGCACATGAAAGATGTGTTAAACATATGCTCAGGTAGGGTCATCATGCCCACTCTGTACTTGGCTTTCAGACAGCAGAGGTAATTCCATATTTGATATGCTTTCCAATGGGTTAGCAGATAAAACAAGAAGAAAATGATAAAGCTGCTGTAGCCGACAAGACCAATAATTCTCCAGTTTTGCTGCATCATTCTAAATCGATGTGCCAAAACCTGACCGCCTACGGTTGTGTGATCTGTCCATGGACGACCTGTTGATTTGTTGTTTTCCATATTTTAGACTCCTCTTCTTGCTCCTAACTCTGCCCGCTTATGAGGCATCGTTAACTTTTCCTTAATTTTGAACCGCTCATCCCAACTACCAACAGGGTTATCCCCAGATTCCGGGGATATTAACCAGTTTTCTCCTTCAATGCGTCGGTCAAAATCTTTTTTGCAAGTTCAGACGGAATGTTTTTTAGGTCATTCGCGCCTGTGTTGCCAGCACCATTGCGTTGGCATCCTTTTCCAATACTTTTTTCTTGGCGTAATTGCTCCACAACGATTTTTAATTTTTTAGCAAAATCAACGAGTTGTGCTGAATTTATTGTATCTGAAAAACTGATTCTAATGGTGCAAGACGGCAATTTGTCCTCCGGGTCAATTGCTTCCATCACATTGGATTTTTCCTGTCCGAGACAGGAGCATCCAGCAGAAAAGGAATAATCCTTCATGCGCTCTAGAATATCAGCCAAAAGCACTCCATCAATGGATACCGAAAGAATATGTGATGGCACGCTAGAATTTATGTATATTTTTCTGATGGTTAGAAGGATTTCTTTTAACTCATTGAAATTCCTCTCTATTTTTTTTCTATCGAACTTGAAATTTTTAACGGCAATAGCGAAGGCCGCGATTAATTCCGTTGGCTTGGAGCCTGGGAAAAATTCATCTCCGGAGCCAAACAAAATGGGCGAGAGTTTTTCTGGATTTCGAATATACAGAGCGGCAATACCTTTGGGAGCTCCAATTTTATGGCCAGCGACTGTCAATATATCAATGTTCATGGCATTCGCATCGATATCATATTTGCAAAATGACTGCGCCGCATCCGTATGAAATAGCACGCCGTGCTGTCTAGCGATTCGTCCTATTTCTTTCACATTTTGCAGTGTTCCAATCTCGCTGTTGAACATCTGAATTGATATCAACTTGACACGAGTGTCTTTGCTATCATTTTGAAAGCACTTTTGCAGCTGATTCAGATCGACATTCCCGTAACGATCAACATCTAGATAGGTAACTTTGTATCCGTTTTTTTCCAGATGTTTGAAAACGTTCAGTACGCTTTTGTGCTCGATTTTTGAGGTAATCAAATGGCATCTTGGATGTCTGTTTGCAACGCCAAGAATCGCAATGTTATTGGCTATTGTCGCACTGCAAGTGAAATGAATCTGATCATGCTTTGCGTTTATTTTATCAGCAACAACTTTCGCTGCGTTTTCTTCAATGCTTTTCAGAAGTTTGGCATGAGAATTTATGCCGGAAGAATTGCCGTCCAACCGAGCGATCTTCAAAAACTCCTCCAATGCCTTTTCATCCACCGAAAACGACGCAGCCTGATCCAAATAAGCCAAAGTGACGTTGGATTCGTTTTCTTCACCTTCCGAAGCGTGTGCGAGATGTGCTTGCGCTGTTGAAGCCGAGTCGATAAGAAGAAACGCGAGTGTTGCGGAGACTATCTTCAAAATCGAAGCAAATTTAGCATTAGTAAACGCCTGTGTCGCAGACACTATCAAGATTCTATCTCCATATACTTGTCAAGATTGAGCTCTTTTTTGAATTCCTCTTCCGTTGGAAGACACATTTTGTATTCGGAGGCAAATATTTGGGAGTTATTTTCCGGAAGAGTATATTTTACGACAGCGTCTTTTTTATTGGCACAGAGGACTATCCCAATTGCCGGATTGTCTCCTTCCTCTCGCAGCTCTCTTGTATAGTAATTGGTATACATTTGAATCTGCCCAAGATCAGAATATGATAGCGTTCCCAGCTTTAGCTCCAACAATACATGGCACCTCAATCTGCTATTATACATAACGAGATCAACGTAGAAATCGTCGCCATCAAGAGAAATACGTTTCTGACGTGCGACAAACGAGAAGCCTCTGCCGAGTTCGAGTAAAAACTGCTGAAGGTGGTCTATTAGTCCCTGCTCGATGTCTTTTTCATGGTACTTGCTACTATCTTCCAGATTTAAAAATTCTAAGATATACGTGCTTTTAATTACATCTGTGGGTTTCAATTCTTTCTTTGGTTCAAGCTCGTTTATTTCGTTGCGGACACTTTCATCACCGTTGCTCGCCAAAAGCCTCTCATAGAAAAACGAATAAATCTGTCTTTCTAATTGGCGAGTACTCCATCCACTTTTGATGCATTCATCAATGTAAAATTCTCGTGCTTTCGGATTTTCTACTGCAATTATCAGACGATAATGCGTCCAACCTAATTCGAGACGCAGTGCGGCGCGTTTTGGGAGCATACAATATAATTGTCTCATTTTCCTGAGGTTCGTCACATCAAATCCCTTGCCGAATTCCTTAGTCAGGCGTTCCGACAAGTATTTCAGGACAGACTTTCCATATTCAGCGCGCTCGCTCTCACCGCATTCTTTGTATATCTGTTCCCCGATTTCCCAATAAGATTCTACGATGGCTGAATTTACAGCACGAACAATCTTATTCTGTGCATTTACAATGCTGTTTCGAATGTTGTTGTACACTTCTTCCGGTTCTTTTTTCGTTATCTCTTTTGTCATCCAATTCCTCAAACTCTAGCTACTACAATAAAAACTATACTCAAACTATACCAGATTCTGTTCATTTTCCAATGTTTTTCACTCTTTTTCATCACTACTAGGCCCAGTAGTAAGGAGCGTGTAAAAGCCGCCACTAGATTGTTTGCATATTTTTTGATGTTTAAATTTGAGGATTTTCGGTATTTTGTGAAGAGCAGTAGTGTGAAGAGCTGTGCAGTGTTTGGTAT
>BNWE01000108.1 GCA_025998595.1 Alphaproteobacteria bacterium
GCGAAATAAATTTTCGCTCCCAATTTCTTGGCGACCTCTTCGTGTCCAGCGAACTCGCCTCCGTTGTCATCAGTTATGCTATCTACTTGATCTTTCAGCGGTTTTAGTATTTTCACAATGGCTTTTGGTATTACTTTTCCATGACATGTGTCAGCAGTCTTACGTCCTCAGCCATACTTTCATCTAAACGAATGGCTTCTTCTATTCTTTTTACGGCATGTAGGACAGTTGAGTGATCTCTTCCGCCAAAGCTTTTTCCTATGTCTGGCAGAGACAATGTCGTTAATTTCTTGGCAAGATACATGGCAACTTGGCGCGGCAGCGTTATTTGGCGAACGCGACGCGACGAAGACATATCGCTCAGTTTAATGGAATAATGTGTTGCAACTTTCTTCTGGATTTCTTCCACCGTCACCTTCTTCTCGTTTACCCGCAGCAGGTCCGCTAGAACTTCCCTAGCACTATCTACGGTTACCTCTCGGCCAACAAGAACTGCGCTGGCGGTAATTCTGTTGAGCGCTCCCTCTAACTCCCGAATATTGGAAGTAATTTTATGGGCAACGAATTCCAGAACCTTATCTGGTATTTCCACGACGGACAATGCGGCTTTCGATTGCAGAATGCCAAGTCTTAGTTCATAGGTGGTGGGATGTATGTCCGCCACCAGTCCCCATCCCAAACGAGATTTCAAACGTTCTTCCATTCCATCCAAATCAGACGGCGACTTATCTGCCGAGACAACCACTTGCCTTTTGTTATCCACCAACGCATTGAATGTGTGAAAGAACTCCTCTTGGGTAGAATCTTTTCCGCAGATAAACTGTATGTCATCAATCATGAGAACGTCCACGGAGCGGAATTGATCTTTGAAAGACATGGTATCCTTGTAGCGAACCGCCTTAACAAACTGATACATGAATTTTTCAGCGGATAAATAGGCAATGTTTCTATCGGGAAAACGAGACCTTATGCTCCAGGCTATGGCGTTCATTAGATGCGTCTTTCCAAGACCAACGGATCCATACAAAAATAGCGGATTGAAGGCAACTTTATCGGCTTCAGCTACTCGGAGAGCCGCGGCGTAGGCGAGTTCGTTGGGTTTTCCCACTACAAAATTATCGAATGTTAACTTCGGATCCAGCGGAATACTGATATCCGATTGCTCCTCTGCTCTTACCTTATCAGGCACATGTATGGCATATCCAGTCGATGTATTTTCAACAGACGGCACATTCTGGGGAGCGGCAAAAGGATTGGAAACAAAGATTTCAATCTCCTTCACCTCTTTGTTTTCCTGAGCACAATGGAAGAGCATCCTCTCCTGGTAATTATTCTGCACCCAATCGCGCAGAAACATACTTGGAGCCCGGATATACAGCACATCGCCATCCAGTCTATCGACACTCAACGGTGCAATCCAAGTTTCCACAGTCGTAACGCCAAAGTCAGACTGCAGCTTCCCGGAAACCGCCTTCCAAAAACTCTCAATATCAATATTGTGCAAAAAACACTCCTTCATCGATAATATCGACGAAGCTAAAAGATAAAACTATGTGAAAAAACTACTTAGACTCGGCGGTTTTTAACATTTTATTTAGACGAGAAACTTTGCGACTTGCTGCATTTCTGTGTAGCACACCTTTGGAAACTCCCTTCTGAATTTCAGCCTGAGCTTCAGAAAATGTAGCGCCTGCCTCGGCAGATCCCAAACTGGAGAGAAACTTTTTTATAAAAGTCTTTATTCTACTGATCCTACTTCTGTTGTCTTCTGCTCTCTTCTCACTCTGTTTTACTCTCTTTAAAGCAGATTTATGATTAGCCATGTCGTTTCATATCCTCTATTAAGCAATTACTATTTACATCTATCTAACGTAGAAGTTATCAAAACACTTTGACACCTCTTCCAGTAGAAGTTTATCAGAAAATACGGGATGTTCAACTACATTTTCATTTCTATCCCTGCATTTCTGCAGTACCACTGTCTTTACGCCCATATTCGATAGCTTCTTCAGCGTATCCAGCAACGAATCCGTCTCTATGGATTCGTGAACCGTGATTCTTACTTCAAAATCAATATCTGATTCTATCACTATTTTTAGACTTTCGATAGCTAACTTTCCACTATTTTTTACGCCTGTTATGAGATGATAGTCATCAAACGAACGTTTCACATCGAAACCAATCCAATCGACGGATCGCATTACGCGAGCTAGCATCCCAGGATCTGCTCCGGCCGTGTGCAATCCCACCAAAAGTCCGGTTTCTTTTACGTCGGCTATGGCTCGTGGAAGCATACTCTGAGCCAGTGGTTCACCGCCGCTGAATACCACTGCCTCTATGAATTTAGCCCTCGTTTTCAGCAGCTCCAGCACATCCTCCCACGGAAGAGATTCAGATGGAAGTATGGATTGCAGATGCTTATTATGGCAATATACACACCTCCACGGACAGCCCTGCAGAAAAACTACAGCAGAAATATGACCGGGATAATCCACCGTAGTAGTAGGTACAAGCCCCCCAACGAACAAAGTCTCATTCATAAATCCTCCGACGTGGTGATGCCAACGTGACGTTGGATCCGTTTATACTGTGCTTCGCTACTAGCTGAAACGTATGCAAACACTATTTTCAGCGCTGAAACTGTCTCCGTGAGAGAAAACACCTATGGCGCAGCTCCCTGAATGACGGTAATTTTAGTGTTTCTCGTCATCCAGAGGATGCGTAGCGACGTAGGGATCCAGTCAAACAAAATCATCTTTCCGAAAAACTAAATAGCACTGACGTAGCATCAATACAAGCGACATAATCACCGGATCCAACGTCACGTTGGCTATAGATTGCAACAGGTCACGCACTCTTCGAAAGGAACTCTCTCTGCATGCTCGCCCTTCTTACCTATATTGAAGTAGGACACAGGCCTATGATATCCCATTACCCGGGTCCACACTTCGCATTCCTGACGCTCTTCGTCCTTCAACTTGATCTCATCGTTTATTACATTATTCATAAATACACCTTTCTATAACTACTATTATGGTACCATCAAAACATCGTTATTACTACCAAAACATCGCTTTTTATGTTGTTAAGCAAGACCTTTTAATTCTCACTAAGAAGCAATAAAGTACTTAATAAGTTTTATAGAGGCAAAAGAATGGCAACGTTAACAGAAATATTTTCAAATATAGAGGGTGCAGCCATAACGGGAGATGCTATGTTTGCCCAAAAAAGTCTGCGAAGCGATTGTAAACAAAAATGCCAATTATTTATTCACGGTTAATGACAGCCAGAGAGCGAAACGCAAAGGAATAGAAAAACAATTTTTCATTCATAATCCAAAAGAATTCACCGTTTGCGATAAGAGGCATGGGAGACTCGAGACGAGAACATTGCAATTTATGGCTGTTCCCAAATATTTGGAAGAATGGCCGGGAGTTAAGCAAATTTTAAAGATGACGAGAATTTGTGAAAAGAAAGGCAAAACGGCCACAGAAGTTGTGTATGGCATAACGAGTTTGCCTATTGAAAAGGATAACCATCTGAAAACAATGAATATTTTGCGCAATCACTGGTACATAGAAAACCGATTGCATTGGGAGAGAGATATGGTTTTTGACGAGGATCGATGTACAATTCGGAAGGGAGATTCTCCGCAAATTATGGCCGCCTTGCGAAATTTATTAATCGGGTTAGCCTGTGAATTGAACACTACTGTTACGGATATAAAGACCATGCTTAATGGCTCCAATATGAAATTTGCCCCTTGAAGATTGGTAATTTAATGTGTACATTCTCTCTTGTTATGTTTGCGGTCGTAGCTCAGTTGGATAGAGCACGAGATTCCTAATCTCGGGGTCGTGGGTTCAACTCCCTCCGATCGCACCACTGAAATTTCAGAAAAATTTGAGAGCGCAGAAAGTTGAGGAAAAATGCAGTTTTCTGGTTTTCCACCGCTTTTTTAGATTATTGCATGTGATTATTAGGATTGTCTGTATCTGAAAGTATTGGATAGGACGATATTATCATACTGCCGCGGGCTAAGGGAGTGTAGGTGAAATGGGAGCAATCTGTCTTAGACCCTCATATATTTCGCCGATCTATAATAGACCTGTTGCAGTGTGCCAAGAGAAGGTACGATGAAGATGGAGGAAAAGGCTTACTCCACCCCATAACTTATGGTAAACTATTTCAAAGAGTTATGGTTGGAGCTATAAAATGATTTGGATTATTTCAGAATATTTTGATGGATTAGGTAAGGTTTTATTTTCCACGGGTCGGTTATAAACCTTACGCTTTAGCGTGAATTGCTTTAGCGTATTAGAAGTTTTAGACTCAGAGGATGAATGATAGAGAAAGGTACACAAGGGGAGCCCATACTGTATTAG
>BNWE01000109.1 GCA_025998595.1 Alphaproteobacteria bacterium
AAAGGCTGAACTAATTGCAAGCACAAGTCTCGAATTGCCTTCGCACGGTTTTGCAACATATCGAGTCCATTCTTCCATTGTACCGCTTGTTTCTACATAAGACGGATCAGCATCCGATTGGTGTATGACTAATTCTTTCGGTGGTTTTCCAATGAAGCCGTTTTCGGTAATGAATCCGTTTTCATACCATCCACTGACCTTGATAAATTTCGCAAATACTGCCGGATCGCAATTATTGATATAGTCGTTTAGCCTTAATTTCGCCCTGCCGTTAGTAGATATTTTCAGTCCATTTTTTAGAAGCACCTCTCTCATTTTATCGCCATCTTTGGACAACCAGCAGTTGAGAACACGAAGGCGACGCAGTTGTCCGCGACGCGTTTTGAACTCAAGTAATTTCCCAGCGTTTTCTCCATCTGAATCTTCCGTTTGCGCAATGACTTTTACGTAACCAGAAACAAAAACATATACCTTGCGACGCTTATCGTAATAAGACAATTCATCTTCGGTAAGCCGAAAGCCATCGACCATGCTTTCGCAAATAGAGTTTTTCTCTTGGCTTTTTGCAAAAATCTCTCGAACTTTTTCTGCACCTTCAAGAATAAACAAGTCATTGAAATCGGTTGGTTTTTCGGGCTCATTTTCAAAGGTTGGAATTACGATACTTGCTTTGATATTAACCGCCGCTTCTTTTGCTTTGGTTACACCAACATTTCCAGATTCAATATTGTATTTGTCGTTGTCGGCGGCGATTGTAATTTTTGCATCCGGATATTTTTTTCTTATACTTTTCGCTACCTCCAATAAATTGTTGGCATCAAACGCGACTACAACAGGTTTTTCGATGCATTCATATATGCTCGCTCCAGTTGCATAGCCTTCGCAAATTATGACTTCGGAATCAATGTTACCAATCACAAAAAAACAACCCTTTTTGCGTCCTCCGGCGTGGAATTTTTTCAATCCATTGGGATAGATTTTTTGAAGAGAAACCAAGTTATCGTTCTCATCGAAAATCGGAATCAAAAGTGTTTCGTTTTGCGTTTTTAATCCATATGGCTTTACTCGCTTTTTTTCTAGATATGGATGCGTTTCACATTCAATACCTTCGTTCCAAATTTGTTGTGCAGCGACGGCTGCTTTGGCTTGTTCGAACTTTTTATCTTCGTTCATTTTTTTCTGAATCGAACGAATTTCATTTTTGCATTTTTCGCGATCGTAATTTTCTTCGAACGCTTCCCAATGTTCGCCACAAGAAAAATCACCAAACGAATATCCACCAACGAATTTGATCGCCCAGTATCTGAACTTTTTTCCCCATCTCGTGAATTTGTCCGAGGTCACATCTTCTTTTGGAAACGGAAGGCCACGTTCTTGTAATGCAGAATATAAAACTGAATTCATTGTGCATCTCCCCAGCATACATTTCTAAAACCGCACATTTTGCATTTGAAATAAGATGAGTCATTCGAAAGACGCGGCAGTAATTCGTTACTCTCGGTTGCTTTGATAATCTGCACTGCTCGATCTGAATATCGCTGAGCAGTCTCCGCATTGAACGGGATAAATTCATGATAAATCTCCGAAGTATCCTTGTTTAATGCCGTGAATAAGCACGGATTTTCATCGAGATTGAGATAAGCCATATATAACTGTACCTGCACATAATTGTTGGCTTTGACACGAGAACGCCACGTTTTGCGGTGTCGTTCCAGCTTTTATTGTTCATGGTTTTGCATTCCCACAACCAGGCTGAGCCTGGACGCGATTGTTTCGCTGCGCTAGCAAATTCTTTCTGTTTCAACTCTGGCGGGAAACCAAAAATTATTCCATCACAGTGGCCAGCGATTTTTCCATCAGCTATCGAAAAACCAAATTGCTTCCCGCTTTCGTTTCTGACGCGCAAATCAAACCCGGCGGAAATCATCCATTTGAAGATTAAACTTTCGAGATAATTTCCGATGTCGAAGGTTCGCAAATTCTGTGCAGAAAAATTGGAATCATGCTTCATGTATTGCAGCTGAACTTTGCGCACGCATTCGTCGCCTAGCATTGAAGCTCCGAGGTAATTTCGTTTCTCTTTTAGCTTATGTTCCTCGATAAGTTTTGCGTCAAGAAGATCATTAATTTGTTTCATTGCTGCCTCCGTTTTGATTTAGAAAATGATTGATGAAATATACTTGGCCTTTGCCTGTGACTTTAGTCGTTTTTGAAACTGTGACATGCCCATCCGAATGAGTAATTGCGGTTTCTTTGACCTTGAATAAACCGAGTTCCATTGCTTTTTGAGTTGGCGCATTGTAGTCAGTTCCATTTCGTTTTATCAAAAATCCATCTTTCCTGAGTTGTTCAAAGAGACGATTCTGACCGATTTCGATTCCGTTTTCCTTGAGGATTTTCGCTAATTCTCCGATTAGAATTGCTCCTTCCGACACTGAAACCGCGTCAGCAAATATAATCTTTGGCTTGTCGTTTTCGATTTGAAACTGAAGTCGCTCTTTTTCTGCTCGTTCCTTTTTAATCGCATTTAGCATCTCGATTAAAGCGTCTGGATTGTTCAAAAGTTCTTCAGTTTTTACTGGCGTAATGTATGCGCCATGTTTTCTGATCTGCGGCAGTACATCGTGAGTAACCCAGCGTTTGAATTGCCTAAGTTTTTGCTGCCTTTCAGCAATATACTCATCGCTAACGCCGCGTGCTTTTGAAGGTTGCATTGCAAAGAGCAAAGAATATAGGCCTGCCTCATTTACGACAGCAAACTCTTGCATTCCGCCGGGGGTATTCATTTGCGTATACCCCTTTTCATCTTCATCGAGAGCTTGCATTGCACGATTTCTATTTGTTTCACCAAATACATCGCATATATCTTTTGCTACAAAACGTGGCTCCCCATCTTCCAAGACAGTCCTGACGTTTTTTTCGTAGTAAGAAAATATCTGTGGTTCGTTAGTGGTGGTCATTTGTGTACACTCCTTTTTGTTTTGTTCTTTGGCTTTTTCAAAAAGATCGTTATCATGCTGCGTTGTTTCGTCATTACACATTGTTGCCTCCGTTTTTGCTAAGAAAATAATTTACGAAATACACTTGGCCTTTGCCCGTGACCCTTGAAGTTTTAGAGATTGTGGTTATTCCGGAATGGTGCACAATCGCAGTTTCTGTCAGCGTGAACAGTCCGAGTTCCATTGCTTTTTGCGTCGGAGAGTTAAAATCTGCTCCATCTTTTTTGATCAAAAATCCCTGCTGGCGAAGCTGTTCAAACAAACGTTTTTCGCCTGTCTCAATGCCGTTCGTTTTTAGTATTTTTGCTAGGTCTCGAATTAGGATTGTGTCTTGCGTCACAGATATAGCATCGGCAAGTACTGCTTTGGGCTTGTACTCTTCGATCTGAACTTTCAATTGGTCTTTCTGAAACTGAAGCCGTTCCTTTTCTTCGCGTTCCTTTTTGATTTTCATAAGCAATTCAGCCCATACTTCTGGATCCTTCAACAACTCCTCGGCTTTTGAAGTCGTGATGTAGGCTCCATGTTTTCGGATTGACGGTAAAACTTCGTGAGTAACCCAGCTTTTGAACTTTTTTGCTTCTGGCTTGCGCGAAAGCAAGATTACATTGTAAAGTCCGCTTTCATTGATAATGCTGATTTGCTGCTGTCTTCCAAGACTGTCGATGATGTAAGTTAAACTTACATCATCTTCATCAAGTCGATCGGAAATCATGCGTGAGTTGGAAAGTTCCAGCGCCTCACAGATATCTTTTAGTATCCACCACAACTCTCCGTATATCCTTACTGTACGAATCCTGTGGCCATTAAAATAATATGCACCCCGTTTTTTAGACCAGCTCCAGAGAGCGGAAGAAAAGAGTTATAATTGAGTATTAAGAAAAGGATAATAAAATATGAGCAAACAATATAGTGCACAATTTAAATCAGAGGTTGCATTGGTAGCGATAAAAGAGGAGATGACGACGGCAGAAATGTCGAAGAAGTACGGAGTTTCGCCAAGCGTCATAAATCGCTGGCGTCGAGAGGCTACGGACTCGCTGAGCAAGTGTTTTGCGAAAGCAGATAGTTTTTTGCTGGAAAAAGAGAATGCGGAAGAGAAAATAGCGATGTTAGAGAGAAAAGTTGGTCAGCTGACTCTTGACAACGATTTTCTAAAAAAAAACTACTCGAAGTATTGCCTAATGGGAGAGAGGAGATGATTGATAAATCAGAGAAAAGCATAAGTGTAAGACACCAATGCGAACTGCTATCGGTGTGTCGATCGAAGTTGTTTTATGTGCCACTAGAGTCGGAGATAGACAAGAAAATACTGAATGAAATCAATGCCATATGGCTTGAATCGCCATTTTATGGCTATAGAAAGGTGACCCACGA
>BNWE01000110.1 GCA_025998595.1 Alphaproteobacteria bacterium
TTAGATATAGGAAACGTTGTCGGAGTTAATAACGTTACTGTTGAAGACGAGAATTAATTAAAATGATAGAAAAATTATACGACTGGATGATGAAGAAAGCCGAAAGCAAGAACGTGTCCTTGGTTCTGGTGCTTATTTCGTTCGTGGAGAGTTCGTTCTTTCCATTTCCGCCTGATCCAATTCTTGCGATAGTTGTTGCGAAAAACAAAAACAAATTTGCCTATTATGCGACAATATGCAGTATCGCATCGGTGCTTGGCGGGTTTCTGGGATATTACATAGGATATGCCTTCTTTGAACTTGTCGGTGCAAGCATATTAAACTTCTACGGTATGGTGGATAGATTCAATGCGATGGTGGAATCCGGCGAATTCAGCAAATGTGCGTTTTGGATGATCTGCTTCAAAGGTATAACTCCCATACCGTACAAAATAGTGACCATAGCCAGTGGATTCGCCAAAATAGATCTTGTTACGTTCGCTACGGCTTCCATAAGACTTGGGAAATGAAAACTTTTGAGAAGACTCTCATATTGTTGCATTGGATGCGACGAAATATAAAATCCTATGGCCGAAAATTCATGCTGCAATTTCGTAACTTCGTCCCATTCTCCCACTTTCGACAGTTCCGGATATGATTTTCCAAATAACGAAGTCTGCTCCGTATCCAATTTCATCGATATAATATCGTCGATGGAACTGAATAATTGATTTCGATTGGGATGCAGACTATCGAACACGCCGGCCTTTATGAAAAATTCCAATGTTCTTCTGGTGACCACTTTTTTTGGCAGCAATCTTTCGGCGAAATCAAAAATCGACGTAAAATTTCCGTTTTCGTTTCTTTCGCGCACGATTTCCCGCACGGCATTTTCGCCGCTTCCTTTTATGGCAGTTAAACTGTACCTGATCAGATTTGGCTCGCTTTCTGCTTCGGTGCGTGCCGGCGCTATTTTCGATGTCGAAGTGATTGCACCACACGCGCGTTCTTTTGCCGAAGCAGCTTCGATATTGGAGATAGAACTCGCATACGTTTGAGAAGACAGCGAAGCAGAAAACGGGTTCAGCGTCACGCTGAAATCATGCTCAGATAGATTTATATCCGGAGGAATAATCTTTATGTTATTTTCTTTGGCGTCCTGATAGCAGACATATAGCTTGTCCGTATTACCCATATCCAGCGTCATTATTGCCGCATAAAACTCAATGGTATAGTTCGCCTTGAGATACGCCGTCTGATACGTGAGCAATCCGTATGGTGTCGAGTGGGATTTATTGAAGCCGTAGCTGGCGAACTTGCTCATTTGATCGAACATACGCTCTGCTATATCAAGAGCCACCCCACGCTCCACTGCTCCATCGATAAAACGCTTTTTCTGAGCCTGCATTTCGTCTTTGTCTTTTTTTCCCATGGCACGGCGCAGAATATCCGCCTGTCCGAGCGTATAGCCTCCGACTTGCTGAGCGATCTGCATGACCTGCTCCTGATACACCATGACGCCGTAGGTTTCCGACAGAATCGGCTCTAGCTTTTCATGCAGATAGGTGATTTTCTCGAGGCCGTGTTTGCAGGCGATGTATTTCGGAATATCGTCCATCGGACCGGGACGGTAGAGAGCCACCAACGCAATGAGATCCTCAACTCTGTCCGGCTGTAGCTTTCTCAGCACGTCGCGCATACCACCGCTTTCTATCTGGAACACGCCGACGCAATTAACGCTTTTCAGCAGATCAAACGTCTTCTTATCGTCCAGCGGAATTTCCTGAGCGGTCAGATGAACGCCGCGTTTTTTTATCAGATCCAGGTTTTTCTGAATGACCGTAAGAGTTTTTAATCCCAGAAAGTCGAACTTTATCAGACTAGCGCTTTCGACATATTTCATGGAAAACTGCGTGACCGGCATGCTGGAGCGCGGATCTTTGTAGAGCGGCACCATTTCCTGGAGATTTCGATCGGAAATGACTATGCCAGCTGCATGAACGGAAGCGTGGCGGTATAATCCCTCGAGTTTCAGCGCCAATTCCATGAGATTCTTTACTTCCGGATCCGATTCTATGAGCTCCCGAAGAGATTGCTCCGAATCTATCGCCTGCTGCAGCGTCAGTGGATTCGTCGGATGAAACGGAATCATCTTCGATATCTTATCCATAAATCCGTATGCCATGGACAGCGCACGACCGACGTCCTTCACAACGGCCTTCGCTTGCAGTTTACCAAAGGTTATGATCTGCGCCACCGACTGAACACCGTATTTCTGCTGAACGTAGGAAATGACCTCTTCCCTTCTTTCCTGGCAGAAATCGATATCGAAGTCAGGCATGGATACGCGCTCTGGATTCAGAAAACGCTCGAAGAATAATTGGAAGCGCATCGGATCAACATCGGTGATTTTCGTTGACCAGGCCACAATAGATCCTGCCCCGGATCCACGCCCAGGTCCCACGGGAATATCCTGAGATTTGGCCCAGCTGACATAATCGGAAACAATGAGGAAGTACCCGCTGAACCCCATTTTCTGGATCATATTCAATTCGTATTCAAGTCGTTCAAAATATTTCTCGCGAATCTCGTTGTAATCTTCTTTATCTTTGAAACTTTTCAGTTTTTCTTCCAGTCCGGCAGTAGACATATCCCTCAGTTCTTCGTCTTGGGTCTTTCCATCCGACGTCTTGAACTGCGGCATCCATGGCTTTTTCTTGGTCAGACAAAAACTGCATCTCTGGGCTATATTTACCGTATTTTCGACGGCTTCAGGTAGGTCATGAAACAGCTCCGTCATTTCCTCCGGAGATTTGAAGTAAAACTCGGCGGAAGATGTCTGGCGATCATGATCATATACGGTTTTTCCCTGGGCAATACACAGCAGAACATCGTGGGCATTGAAATATTCCGGAGTCGCAAAACACGCGTTGTTGGTGGCCACCAGTGGGATATTGTAATCGTAGGCCAGATCGATCGCCGTATCCTCTATTTTCTGCTCCTGCACACTGCCGTGTCGGGAGAGCTCGATGTACAATCTGTCGGCAAAATGCTTGTGCAAAAATGATATGTATTCTTTGGCGCTGTCCGCATCGTTTTCCAGCAGAAGCGCACCCAATGATCCGTAGATGCCGCCAGTAGCCAGAATTATATCTCCGGAATATTGCGCCAGAAGATCTAGCGATATTTCCGGATGAGTTTCCGACGTCGGGTTTAAATGTGCATTGGAAACCAATTGAATCAGATTCTGATATCCGTTGGCATTTTTCGCATATAAAAGCAAGCTAGTTGGGCGATCGATTTTTTTTGGATGCTGCACGTTCAATTGACACGCGATAATCGGTTGAATTCCCCGCGACGAGCAGTTGATGGAAAAATCCATCGCTCCAAATAAATTGTTGGTGTCGGTAACCGCGACTGCCGGCATACTATGCTTTTCACACAGAGTCGCCAGTTTATCTATTTTGATGGCTCCTTCCGCCAGAGAGTACGCCGAATGCACTCGTAAATGTATGAAATCACAGCTCATTTCTTTATGAGCACTCCTTCCGAAATATGGTACCTTGCCGACATTTTTTCCGCCAATTCGTAATTATGTGTGGCGATGATAGCAGACATTTTTGTTTTTTGCATCACCAATAGTAAATCATCCAGCACAACCATTGCAGTTTCATGATCCAGATTTCCCGTAGGTTCGTCCGCCAGCAGAATGACCGGATCGTTCGCCAGGGCTCGCGCAATGGCAACTCTCTGCTTCTGACCGCCGGAAAGCTCAGATGGATAGGACTTTGTCTTGGCCTCCAATCCCAATTCTGCCAATAGATGCGTTGCTTTTTCTGCTGCGGCTTTTTTCCCGACATTATTTATCAGCAGCGGAAGCATTACGTTTTCCTGCGCAGAAAATTCCTGTAGTAGATGATGATATTGATAAACAAATCCTAATTTCGATAGCCGCAGACTGGTTTTCTCGTTGTCGGACAATTCTCTGACGTTTTTGTTTTCAATAAATAGATTTCCGTCTGTGGGATCGTCCAGCAATCCCGCAATATGCAATAACGTCGACTTTCCCGAGCCAGACGGCCCCAGCAACGCCACAAACTCCGATTTTTTCACCTCCAGAGACACTCCATTCAGCACTAAAACGTCGTCGGCGCGATAATGCTTGCTTATGTTTTCCAGAACGATGGTATGCATAATTTTAATATCTCCGTTGGGCATATAAATTGCAATAGCCACTATAGCATCTGAGGGATATGAATGGGTATATCTTCAACGGTTTTCAAGGTATTTTATTTTCTAGATGATTGCACTGCATGAAGTAAAAACAAAAATGTCTGCTATCATCGCCACACATAATTACGAATTGGCGGAAAAAATGTCCGCATCGTTTTCCAG
>BNWE01000111.1 GCA_025998595.1 Alphaproteobacteria bacterium
TTCTCTTTTGCTGTCACTTCTAGCCTCCGATAGTAAAACGTATTAATTCTACCTCTTTCTAGCAAAATTGTTTAACCCTCTCTTCTCATATCTAAAATATTTAAAAAATTTTATGAAACGCCCGTGTGATAAAAGCCGCCTGGAGTGAGCAAAAGGAAATTCGATCGGTCATGGTTTTTCTGCAAAGCCATGGTGTTTCGTCTGCCTATGCCACAAAAATTTACAAAAGATATGGCAATGAATCCATTGCGGTTGTGAAGAAAAATCCGTATCGGTTAGCACATGATATAGTTGGAATTGGCTTTTTGACCGCAGATAAAATAGCTCGAAAGCTCGGCTTTGATGAAAAATCTCCGCTGAGAGCGGCTGCTGGAATTATGTTTGTGTTGCACGAGTTCACGGACAAAGGAGACGTTTATACTCCCTACGAAGAATTACTTTCAAAATCCGGTGATATGCTAGGCGTTGATGAATCGGTTCTGGAAATAGCAATGAAATCACTTTTAGCCGAGAAAAAAATCGTAATCGAAACCAACGTGACGTTGGATCCATTGATCACGGCCGTTTCATAAAATTTTAAATAATTCTTTTTGTTGATATTTCAAGCAATTCACTTGATCTATCATAGGACTCAAAGTGCATTAAATCGTAAAAAACATAGCACTTGATCGTTTTTTCTGCCACTTTTTTGTGCATTTTTATGTCATGCGAGCCCACAGCATGAGACACCAAAGCTTAAAATTGCTCAAATCTCAACTAGATGTATATCTAAAATTTTATGAAACGACCGTGTCCATTGATGGCTTCGCCAGTGATTGATGGGTATGCGAGCGCTCTATTTGATGTCGAAGATGGCTCGGCAGAAGAAAATGCTAGTGGCGCAACCAGCGAAACAGAAAATGAATCCAATGTCACGTTGGTCACGCGTGGAGTTTTTCTTTCTGGATACCACTTGGCTGAAGTTCAAATCGCTGAAAAGCTGAAGGAAATCCGAGACTCATCGAAAAACACAAAGAAAATACGCGTAGATGAAGCTTTGAAACAGGCGCAGAAAAAGTTGTCGATATCTCTGGCCAATAAGCAGGTTGAGGCGGTGAAGGCGGCCATAACCAATAAATTGCTTGTAATTACAGGTGGTCCAGGAACTGGAAAAACGACTATTACAAAGTCCATATTGGAAATTATGTCGAAGGTGACCGACAAAATCCTGCTGGCCGCTCCGACTGGACGAGCGGCAAAGCGAATGTCCGAGGCAATTAACGTGATGTTGGATACGTCTTCATCTGAATCGAAGCAGAAATCGCCTGTGGTGCAACCACCGAAAACGATTCATCGATTGCTGGAAGTTGATCCAATAAATAGGGGCTTTAAGCGCAACGAAGATAATCCACTGGATTGCGACCTGATAATTCTGGACGAAGCATCCATGATTGATACGCTCCTGATGCACCATTTGCTCAAGGCTGTTCCAAAACATGCAACGATGATTCTAGTTGGCGATATCAATCAGCTGCCGTCGGTTGGAGCTGGAAATGTCTTGAAAGATATTATCAGCTCGAATGCGTTTTCCGTTGTCGAATTGAACGAAATTTTCCGACAGGCGCAAGAGTCACACATCATCGTGAATTCCCACAGAATTATAAATGGACAGTATCCGATACTCGATAACGCTGGAAACACAGACTTTTATTTCATGGAAGAAGAGGATCAGGATAAAGTTTTGGATAAAATTCTCCTCATGGTGCAGGAGCGAATTCCGAAAAAGTTCGGCTATGATCCGGTAAACGATATTCAGGTGCTGACTCCCATGAATCGCGGTATTGTTGGCACGGCCAAAATCAACGAGTCTCTGCAGGAGGCAATTAATCCTGATGGTTTTGAAATAATTCGCGGAGGTCGTCGATATCGGGAGGGTGATAAAATCATGCAGATCAGAAACAACTACGATAAGAACGTCTTCAACGGAGATATTGGATTCATATCGAATATAGACCCCGAAGAACAGTTAGTTACAGCGGTTATCGATGGAAAAGACGTTGTTTACGATTATTCTGAGTTAGACGAACTCGTATTGGCCTACGCGGTTTCGATACACAAAAGTCAGGGCTCGGAGTACCCTGTAGTAGTAATGCCGTTGGTCATGTCCCACTACATTATGCTTCAGCGAAATCTTCTGTACACGGGATTAACCAGAGGCAAAGAACTTGTCATCGTCATAGGCAGCAAAAAAGCCATGTCCATCTCAATAAACAACAACAAAACCATGAAAAGAAATACTTGGCTGAGGGAAAGATTTAGGTGAATATCAGATAAGGTCTATTTTGGCAATTTTGAAACTCATTCGAGTTTCTTTTGTTCTTTCTCTTGTTGCAATATTTTCTGATAACTAGCTGGTTCAACTACTGGTTTCCCAGTTTTTTTCTCAATATCCAGTCTTGTGTTTTTTGCAATTTTTCCGGCTTCTTTTGTATCTTTGCTTAGCTCTTGAAAACCTTGTGAATCCCTAGATTTGTGAATTTCTTTGGCCGTTTCTTCTCCAAGCATCGTGAGAATCAGTTCCATTGGGGTCATGTGATCGCGTAAATTGTCTTTTTCCTTCAGATTTTTCAAGCTTTTGTGAGCCTTTATGTTGATGTCGAAAGTTTCCTTGGCAATATTGTTTGTGAGTATCGAGTATTCCTTGCCTTCGCTTGCTCCACGATCTTTCCACTGATCTGTCAATTCTTTTCTTGCAACAATTCCTCGAATTCGAACATCTATCCAGTGCTCATCATAGCCGCGTTTCTTGTATTCTTCTTGCATGCGATGCATTGAAAGCTCAGGATTTGCGATTTCTTCTAATCTTTCGCGGCCAACTTGAGCAAGCCATAACTTTATTGGTTCGGCTTTTTTACTTGGAATCGATTGAATAATGCGTAGCAATCCCTCTGCATTAGCACAGTCGGTGAGGTATTTTTTCCCGTCAGCTGACGGTAATTTCAGTTGGTAACATTTTGTTACCGACTCATCATAACCACCATCAATCATGCGCATTTTTGTGACTTTCCAATACTTCCTAGCAGCTTGGTATTCACTGTCAGTTAGTATTCCGACAACATCCACAACAGAGTAGAACCACTGTTCATCATGCCATATCCTGCGTACCTTGACGTTTTCGAACAAGACAGCTTGATACTTTTGTTCCGGCAAATCGTTATTCATATTATTGAGCTCAATTAACTATCGAGATATTAACCTGAGTGATGTGTGGTTGCAACTGACGATACCAAGCTACTTTTCAGAAATAGATCAGGAAAAATGAGAAGGAATATTGACATTAAAAACTGTATCGGCGACCATATGTTTGTGCATATAGTTATGTTACTTGATGTGGCTGTGATTCATGGATGCCTGGCGACTGTTGCTCCTATGTAAATGTTCAAACAGATATGAGACGGCTCAAAAACCAGCGACTATATATTTTTAGTTGCAAAGAAAGTGAAAGGTCTCCAGAATAGGTGAAGTTTTTAAAATTAACCTTGAGGAGACCAATATGCACAATCTGCACATCAATGATCTTAGACCGAATTGCGGAATAAACGAGTTGTAGTTTTTGAAGACGGATCAAAAATATACGACGCTTGTTTTCAGAAAGACCACGATATTCTGCTAAATTCCAAAAAAACGACGGCTATGCCTGGGATATGCTCGGTGAATTCGAGGAAAATTACGCCAGATTCATAGAAACGATAATTGGATTAGCAAATATGACCGAAGAGGATAAAAAAGAAACAGAGGTATATTTGGCCGATGTGCTACTGAATATCGAAAAAATTACTTCTACAGTTAATACGGTTAATGTGTTGGATAAGCTCATATTTCAACCATCTCAAGAGATTACTTCAGGTCTTTTGGAAATATTGGGTACAGAAGATAACCTAAAAAGGTGCACAAACATTCGGACAAGGATTGCTCTGTATTTGAACTTTCTGAAACCTGAAAAGAATTACACAAAAGAGATTTCTATCATAGATTATGTCAGAAATAGCCACTTCGACAGCAAAATACTTTTTATTTCATGTTTGTATGATAAAAATGCAATGCGTATTGCGAAGCTAATAACAGACCACGACCATGATGTGTTGAAAGTATTCTCTTCCAACACATCATTTAAAGAAGCCCAAAATTGCATCATTGACGCTGCTAAACCCTAACTCCGCATCAAGTTAGGTCGCCTACGTCAATTTTTTTAAAGATTTCTCGAATTTTTTTTGTCATTTCAGATCGATGCCAGACGCCGTTAATTTTGAGTTGATAAGTAGCTTTGGCGGTCTCGATTATATCTTTGGGCGAAAATTTTGTTAACATTTTGGCATTTTTCAAGCGATCGTA
>BNWE01000112.1 GCA_025998595.1 Alphaproteobacteria bacterium
TCTTCAGTAACGCTCATTTTTTACCTCTCACCAGCGTGACGCTGGACCCATTTATTTTTTTCAAGTACATCTCGCATACCTTGCAATCTGGTGGCGAAGCCATTAGCGCCCGTGCGGCTCGCACTCCAGGGCTTTTTAGTTCTCGAAAAACAATGCTCAAATTGCAACATTTTCGCGCATCAGTTGTTCGCAGATATTTTGTTGATGTTTCAACGTTCGACAAAGAGAACTAAAAAGCCCTGCTCGCACTCCCATAAGCCTAAAAATTTTTCGAACTTTTCCCGATCAAATGTATCGCTCATTCTCGTACAAATTGCATCAACCTTTGCCATATCCGCATCAATGGCGATGTATGCTTCTCGCATTCTCACGACATCTTGCGACGCAATATTCAGCGGATGCGGCAGCGGATAATTTTTGTTGGTTGTGCGATTATCTATCATCGGTTACACCACAATTACCTTCAAATTTCGGACTTTTGGCCGATAAAGCACATTACCTTCCAAGACCAATTTCACTCGCATTGTTGCTCCACTGAAATTTTCGGCCACATGATTGTGCTCTTCCCAAGAGTCGCCAACGGGAGTCCCCGTGTTCAAATCAACTATCGTCCAGGTTGTGTTTGTATTTTGCAAATACACTTTTACGCTGGAGTTTCCAGGTGTAAGACTTTCGTATGTAATCGAAACTTTTACGTTCGTTCCAGCAGTAATTGCGCGTGTAACATAGTCACCGGTTTCATCGATGGTGCCCAAAACAGTCTGCACGCCCTGGTATATAACCGGAGATTGCGTTTGTGTTCCCTTCAGTTTGGCTTTTACAGAAATTGTGCCATCGATTTTTTCCTTGAGTTGAACTGGCATATCTTCCGCAAGAGTGTTGATTTTTCCGTCTGAATCCGTGTATATGAATTCAACATCGGTTCCAGATGAAACGCGTTCGATGTTTGCAAGCGTCAACAAATCCGTGTTTTCATGAGCTGTAATTGTTCCGAGATTTATCTGATTCTCAGTTTCCGTAAATCTACATGCCAACAACCTGAACGAGAGATCAAGTTCCTGATGCGCTGTCCAAGTATTCGCATTACTCGATGATAAAAGGACTCCAACTTGATATGCTTGTTTTGCAATCCACGTATTATGAATTGAGTCAAATTTTCACAACTCAACCACAGCGACAGATGTTTCTGGATCGTCAGTGAGAATTACTATTGCATATTCAACGTTCGCATCCAGCCAAATCGGGCAACGTGACGTTGCATCCCCAAATAAAACACGAGTGTGAGTTCCATTTACATTAATATCCGCTGGAAAAATATACCCTTGAGCAATGACGTTTTGATTTGGAATTCCAACGGTTGTCTCTCGAATTTGAACTAAAACACGGGAAGTCCCTTTGTTTTTAAACCACAGATCAACAGCTGCAACATGACGGCCTTCGGATAGCATAAACGTCTGCGCCAAAGGATCGTATGTGGTAATAACAGTTGTAACGGTTCGTCTCGATTGCGTTGTAATTGTACCACTTGCAGTATATGTTGTGGTGCCGACACTTCCCTGATCGCCTGCAACTCGAACGAACCAACGTGACGTTGGATCCACTTTCTGCTTCTTGAGCGTCTTCAGTGTATCAAGCAGTGCTTGCAATGCTGAAGCTGCCTCAGCAAAAGTAAAACGGGTCCAGCGTCACGCTGGTCACCTGGTTTCAGCCCCTCGACTCTGATTTTTTGCGTTATTCTTCTCATGAATTCAGCATTTTTACTCGTACTTGAGACTAAAGTTTTCGTGCTAGTTTCAGTGGTAGTTGGGGCAATCCAGGACACAACTCTGGTGAACCTCTCGGTGATAGGACTCAACCACTGCGTTTCAACCTCTGTCCAGTGATCGATGTTTAGCGTAACGTGCAGATCCGCCGGAATTGGATCAAATGCGCAATATGGATTAATTTTCATGCTGCCCGTCTGCAACTCCTGCGATATAATCGGCTCCAGCACATACGGCAACATATAGACGGCTTGATCTTTGGCGAGGTCTTGAACTTCAGAACGCAACGGCAAAGTTAGACATTTGTCGACAATCGCTCCGGTTTGGGGAATTCCCTGATCACGCATGTCGTCGTCGAAAAATGGATCGACGAAAATTCCCTTTTTTGTGCTTGGATCGCTGGCGTTTGCGTCATTTTTCAGGCGTTCTTGCGACATTAAATAATAAAGATTCAGAACCATGTCCTTGAGAGCTTCGATGTCAACCATATGCGCGGCTTTAACTGCGCTGTTCGTGACTTTTGGCTTTTGATTGTTTGTCCAATTTTGAAAAACTGATGCCAGAACCAACTGCCCGTTCGGAGCTTTTGGAACTGACTGAATCCAGGCATGGGCAAGACCTTTTATACGGCGAACAATTCCCTTGTTGTCAATCGTGATTAAATCGTAACGCGGCATTTTCCATGAATAAGTCACCAAAACCATGGTACCATCGACGGCTCCTGAAATATCAAAGCCAGTGTCAGTTATATTTGTCGGCTCGACTCTTGCTCGATGTCTGTAGGTGATTTCATATGTGCTTCCGGGAGCGGGCTCCGCTCCGGACGGTGACCAATCGACCTGACCAGACGTTAATTTGTAATCTGTGCTTTTTGTATAAACAGTACCGCCTTGTTTTATAAGGATAATTTCAAGCACTGAGGTCGAAGGAATTGGCCAACGTGACGTTGGATCCATTTGTTTTACCCTTGCATGCAGCAAGGTTACCACAGAAAACGCCGGTGCTGCAAGCACTCATGACTCCCTGTGCATTCGGCTCGAAAACATATGGATCTGATTCTATTGTTTCGGTATCGATTTCGTTGTCAAATCGGACTCTTAGAGAATGCGCCAACTCAATTTCATGGCCATTAACGTGGGCTTTGCCTTCGTTGATGGTAAAAACTTGCTCAGTGCTAGACGTACTCAAGCAAGTTACGCCCATGCCGCGAATCAAAAAGGATCCGTGGGACTCGTTGTCGTATCGTGCGAGGGCAGTGCTGACCGAGTCCATTTGCGGAGCTAGAGCTTTTTGCACGAGCACGCCATGCTCGACACTATATATTGCAAAAAACTCTCCAAGATCAGATGCTTGCGGCGTTACACCTTCCGATTGAAACCCCCAAACAAGACTATATTTAAGTCGCGCAGCTCCAGTTTCCTGATAATTTCGTGTGCCAACAGCGGGATCTCGAAGTTCTGGATCCTCCAATTCTGTTACGATTTTTTCTTTGAAATACACGCCGATTTTTACGGAAACGTCGACTGGAATTGTAAAATTTCCTTCGTTAACGTCGCGAATGGAGCCATTTAAGTAAACCTGTCCAGCTTCGACGGTTACAGCTCCCGTTTGATTATCGACGACGCATGTGCAACCTCTGATTACATCGCCGTCTTTAAAAATCGCGTTGCCTATGTCTTTTAACGCTTGCCTTGCGCACTCCTGAATTTCGTTCAGCTCCGCAGATTGCAAACCTTTACCAGCCAAAAACAATAACATCGTGTATTTTTTGCTGGAATCGAATCGATTGAAAAAATCCTTTAATGCCGGCATTATAAAACTCCACTCAAAACGTAACGACGAAGCAAAATTTTTCACGCGTTGCCGGAGTGCGAATCAGCGGCACCGAGTGCTCAAGTAACAGCAAAATCCCAGGGTCGACAATGTCAGCCGGAAGAAAATATTTCTGGCCTACGGGAAGGTCTGGATCTGTTTTCGTTCCCACAAACAACCCAAGTTCGCGAATCGTATGATCACTGGCATCTTCAAAATCATATGTTGTTTCAATGTAAAGGTTATTGGTTGGCTCCTCGCTAGCAGAAAATCGTCCGGTCGGAGTTATCAATTCACCATCATCGTCACCAACACAAAATACAACTCCATCGACAATGCGCCGTCCAACTTCACTCTTTAGAGTTGTTTGCATGGGGTCTTCTGGACTAAAATCATCGTGTCCAGCTTCAAGCTGGCCTTGCCCCCAGGCTATGTGAATCACCTGATCTTTCACGCTCTGCGCAATCGCCGCTCGTCCTGATTGTGTTAATATCGCCATTCGAAAATCCCAAACATGCTCTCCTATACTTATTTTCGTTTTGAAGTGATTTTGTTGAAAGTTTTTTCAATTTTTTCTAATCGAAACCAATTCAGCCGAGAAAATGATTAGTTCGAGGTGATTTTTGTATAATTTTGCGCATCCCAAGGCACACAAAAATGGCGATGATCATGCCAAATATTGGCTCCTGGATATGCGATCGTCTCGGTGTGATCTCGATGAAATACGCCATCGACATTTGTGTCATAATCATCAAACGCAACAACGTAATTTCT
>BNWE01000113.1 GCA_025998595.1 Alphaproteobacteria bacterium
CAAAGCAAGAAGTGCCAAAAGTCAGCCATCGATTTTGCCGAAGACAAAAGTTGCAAAGAGTGTTTTAGATGTATGAGTATACAGAATGTTTTATTGAAGTAGTGTTTGGTCTGGGAATGTTCATCAATGCGGCGCTATTTATACCTCAGGCTGTGAAGATACATAGAACTAAAAACGCTGATAACGTTTCCATGACGACTTTTGGCGGTTTCTGCGTAATACAATTTTTTACAGTTTTGCGCGGGTATATCCGCCAAGATCATATTTTGATGTTTGGCAGTGTGTTAGGCTTAATATTTTGTGCAATAGTTACTTTTTTGATTATTATATACAAAAGCAGAGGGGAATTATGAGTACGAGCAGATGCGTAAAATGGAATGAAGAAGCGCGAGAATTTTTTTGTTCTTCGCCTGATTGTTCTCTCGAATTAATTTTTGTGGTCTCGCATAGATGTGATAGTCAAACAGGGGAAGGTTTTGAAGAATTAATTAATTCGATAAATAGCGAAAATATAAAAAGAAAAATAAAAAAATTAACTATCCTAGATGCTTCCTATTTGTATAGATATTGTTCTCCATGGTTTAGTTCACTGGCAGATAAAAACGTGCCGTCTATATGGTTCTCCAACAACAGAGACCATATAAGCAAACTACAGGTAAATGTAACCATAGATTATTGGGGGGATCATATTAACAGCGAAGCATTTAATTATTGGCACGATAAATTAATGGTCGATTTTACCGGAGATAAAAACGGAAATAATATAGCGCTAGAATTTAGAGATACACTAAATACCGAAGCTGCTATTTCGCATCACAAAGGAAATGGATCGTTTGAAGCTTGCAAAGACTTTCTTATGGAAGAATCCGCTCACGCTTGCGCATTTCTCAATGATGCCGTCATTATTTATCCTATGGATCTCGCAAATTCTTTACTTTGTGCTGCAAAATTGCATGGAATAACTATTCGTCATCTTAAATACAAAATATCCATTCAAGCTCAAAGCAATTATAAACACAATCCGTTGGATCGAGAGAAAGTCGACAGAGAAGTGGCGTCTTTTATGAGAGAAAAAGTGTCGAATGTCAATTTTTTTGTAATAGATAAATATGGAAATTATATTTATAAAAACAACGCATTCTCTAGAATCGTAGGTAACATAAATGCCGAGGATCTCGACCCAAACTCGTGGAAAATATCAAAAGAGGTTATGAATGAGGGAATACAAAAGACTCTTGAGGAAGAGTACAAAGGAACTTATTATCTTTCCGTAAAATCTCCAATGGTGATAAATGGAGAAGTCGAAGGTGTAATTGGTCTTGCGATAGACATCACTGACCGAAAAAAAGCACAACAAATTGAACAACAAAACAAGCTAAAAGTTGTTTTTGAACAAGTAGCACATGATATACGTTCTCCGCTAGCCGTTTTGTCTATGCTTACGAGAAATTGCAAAGGTCTTTCGGAAAAAGAACATATTGCGTTGAGAAATATTGCAACCAGCATTGAGAATATTACAAGCGACTTGCTGAATAAGTATAATGGAAACAAAAAAAGGAAAGAGTCTGTCGAACCTGCATTTTCTGAGCAATACATATCAATCTATATTAGTTTGTTGGAAATCCTTAACAACAAAAGATATCAATACAGAGATTTTGTGGTAACCTTCAATTTTTCCTATGATCCTTCGAGCATTTTTTCCTTTATAAGAGGAGATTATTCTGATTTCTGCCGCATGATATCTAACATCATCAACAATTCTGTAGAAGCTCTTGAAGGCTCCCCCGGAATCATAGAAGTGTCTTTTTCAGCAAAAGACCAAAAGGTTGGAATTGGCATAAAAGACAACGGAAAGGGTATGCCAAGAGAGATGTCAGACAAAATTATGAGCAATATTCCGGTAGGCAGCACTAAAGAAAGCGGATATGGTATTGGAATGCTGCAGGTTAAAAGCACGCTAGAACAAATGAATGGTCAAATGTCAATAAAATCCACTGAAAATGTTGGCACTGAAATTACACTAATATTTCCAGAGTCGGAGCCTCCTGCTTGGGTTACTGGACAGATTGTATTACGCAAAGGCGAGACTGTGGTTGTATTGGACGATGATCCGTCAATTCACAGCATTTGGGAAAATCGACTAAAGGAATACTCGAACGATATCAGCGTAAAATATTTTATACAAGGTAGTGAGGCAATCGGTTATATCAATTCATCAAAGCAAAAGGATAAAATACTTTTATTAACCGATTATGAGCTGAGAAATCAGGATATGAACGGTATCGATGTAATAGAAAAAACCAACATGCAAAAGCAGTCTATTGTTGTAACGAGCGTATATACATATAAAATAAAAAATTTTTCCGAAAAAGCCAAATTTATCAAACTGGTTTCTAAACTATATATGAATGAGATTCCTATCGTTATGGAGGAGGATAGAAAGACTGAAACGGCAGACATTGTTTTCATCGATGATAACAAAACTTTTACTCAAACTCTTTTGGATTTTTTGGACAACAAAGGGATCATGGTACATACGTACAACTCTCCTGACGTTTTCTTGAAGAATTTGTCGCTATATCCCAAAAATACCAAAATTGCAATCGATAACGAACTAAATTCTGAAATCAGTGGAATAGAGTTGGCGATGCTATTACATAGCAGAGAATATACAAGCCTGTATTTATTGTCTGGCAGACCGTTACGTGGAGACGAAGTCCCTCCTTACCTGACTGTAGTTTTCAAAGGAAGTGAAGATTTTATAGAAAAGCTACTTTGAACATAATCGCTGAAGTTTGCGATCATTGCATTTTCATGGTAGGATTTTTTGGTTGATTTTGGAGAATAAAAAATGAACAAACAGGGACTCGTGAAGGCTATTGCCGAAAAAACAGAGTTTAGTCAAGGAGATGTCGGGAAGTTTTTGAATGGCTTTATGAAAGTTGTAAGCGAAACTCTTGCAAATGGACAAGAGATATCACTCGTTGGATTTGGCTCGTTTTCGAGGGTGGAACGGAGCGCCAGAGAGGGACGCGATTTTAAAACGGGCAAAAGCATTAATGTGCCAGCATATAAAGCTGTCAGATTTAAGCCAGGCAAAGGTTTGAAAGACGCAGTAATTTGAGGCTTTTTCAGAGTAAAATTACCACTCAACTGTGAAATTCATTCTTCCTTTTTTATCACAAGCTTTGAAATTCCAACAGCTGCAAGTCCAGCTTCTATAATTGCATCGATCCAGTCGGGGGTGTTGTACATCACGACAGCAGCAATAATTGCGATAGTTCCTTTGGTTTTTTCGCTCAGAATTAAGTCTTTTAGCATGATTTTCCTCCTATTTACGAATACGCTCTCCGTAACCAGCCATTAATAAACGTTTGTTGTGATGGACTGATGTTTGCAATCAATCTATAATATCCGGCGGCCTCGGATTTCAGAGCGGCCAGCAGATCGGTGCTGTCGGCGTTGTTTATAGCTGCAAGCGTGATTTTCCCGACGATTCCATCTTCAGTCACTGAAACTCCAGTAGATCGTAGCGCTCTCTGGATTAGTTTGTTCGCCTGTGGAATTCCGACATTCACTGCAAGATCAAATGCCTTCAGTGCCACACTATCATCGTCGATTGATTCGTATTTACCTTTCAACCAGAAGTCTACGAAATAAATCTGTCGTGCTTGATCTTGAGTCAATTTTTTTATATCCAAATGTGGATAGCTACGCTTCGAAATGCCAAATTTGGTCTCTCCTCCAGCATCTGCCGGATTATTGGAGTAACCGCCTTCGTGATGCATGAGATACTCAAAAGCCTTCAAAAATTTAGTGCTTGCAGCACCTGCGTTTATGCTTCGTTCTGGTTGCATTGTATGTCTCCTTGTAATTGCAAAAGTAAAACGGGTCCAGCGTCACGCTGGTTTGAACATGTAACTGAGGTTGTGAATCCGCTTGAACTCAGCGAGTGTTGCACATGCGTAATGATCCAATTGGTCGGAATTTTTTTCTTGAAACCAGAGATAATAATCGCCGATTCTGCAAATAGTTCCGGCATTCCTTGAGTGCTAAAATTGAACGTGAGGTTTTCTTTTTCAATGCGTTTCAATTTGGCTTCGGCTGTTTTTTGAGCAGAAGCTCCGTCGTTTGCAACCTCTTTAATCTCGTAGACAGGCTCTCCGTCACCAACTTTCACTTCTTGATATGTCGCGTTTTTCTTGTCATACCATTTTGTAACCACGGGCGTTTCATAAAATTTTTTAAATATTTTAGATATGAGAAGAGAGGGTTAAACAATTTTGCTAGAAAGAGGTAGAATTAATACGTTTTACTATCGGAGGCTAGAAGTGACAGCAAAAGAG
>BNWE01000114.1 GCA_025998595.1 Alphaproteobacteria bacterium
TATTGCATTATTGCATCGCATGTTGGCGTTATCGTGCTTAAGTATTTAAAATACAACAATTTAATGCATTTTCTATCATACTCTGTGTGAGGCAGAATCTTTAACCATAATTGCATTTCTAGAAAATTCTCCAGAATTTCTACTGTACTCTCGCATCCATTATCAAATGCAAAACCTAAAGGAGTTCTACCATCATTTGCTTGCGCATTTACATTGATTCCTTTTTTAGTCAGGAGAAATTTGACTATGGCATCTTTTCCATTTCCAGCTGCCACGTGTAGCGGTGTTTTGTATTCCGAGTTTCTTGCATTTATGTAGGCTCCTCTGTTCAGCAATCGTTGCATTGATTCAATGTCTCCATTTCGAACAGCTTTATGCAACTCTAAACTCATGCGAGTAACAACAGAGGTGTTTTGCTCAGTAGACGATCGTCGTTCTTGTTGAATAGTCTCTAACGACGGAACAAGCGCTATTGATAGTGCACATATGACTTTCTTCATTGCGTGCCTCCATTAAAAATCCACTAATAACAATACCACAATCAAAAATAATTGTCAAGCACTTTGTGGTCTTTAAGAAAATTTTTACGCTATTATGTGTCACATTTGCAATAGCATGTGCCATGCATGCACCAATGATTTTGTCAGCTGTTAAGAAGTATGCTTGTGCTATTTTCGGTGATAAAAAAATCTGTAAAAATGCACATGTATAGTTGACATCTCGAGCGTGTACCATTATACTAATACAGTGGCGCGGTGGTAAGGTAGAACACGGAGGACATAATGGACACACACCATAGAATCGATTTATTTGATGCTTTAGTTCTGGTTAAGACTTCCGATGAGGCTCGCAGATTCATGACGGATCTATGTACGCCTTCGGAAATCAGAGCTTTGGCGGAAAGATGGAAGGTCTGTCAACTTTTGAATGATGGCTTTTCATACAGGGAAATAAGGGAAGAGACGGGAGCGAGCCTAACAACCATAGGAAGAGTGGCGCGTTTCCTGAACGATGAGCCCTATAATGGGTATAAAGAATTGCTGAATAAAATAAGGAATAAAGAAAATGAAAAAGTTATTTGTACTGTTAATAGTTTTGGTTAGCGCACTTGCATATGCGTTTTTTCCAAACAAAAAAGAAGACGTCGTAATCATAGGCGTTTGCAAAAGCGTTGAACATGAAGCGCTAAATTCTGTGGTTTCAGGAATGGAGGATTACCTGAAGAAGCAGAACAAAAAATATAAGATATTGGTGGAGACGTCTCAGGGAAATATGGCGTTGGGATCTCAGATAATGGCAAAATTTGCCAATTCCGGTGTCGATGTTGTTGTTACAGTTGGCACTTCTCCCACCCAATGCGGATTTAAACTCGCAAAGGCCGGAAAGATAAAGCTGGTTTTCGCTTCGGTGACCAATCAGGACGATATATCTCCGAATCTTGCTGGGACTAACACGACCGGGGTCTCGAATTTCGTTCCATTGGAGCCACAGGTTGAGTTGTTCAAGAAAATTCAGCCGTCTCTGAAGAATTTGGCAATTATATACAATTTCGGAGAAGCGAATTCGGTTTCCATTGTAAAAAGACTGCGTGGAGTTTGTAAAGAAGCGGGGATAAATCTGATAGAGCAGGGGATATCTACCATTACGGACATTTCTCAGGCGTTGGCTAAAATTTCGGCAGACGCCATATTTATAAGCAACGATAATTTGGCACTGAGCGCAATGTCCAACATAGTAAAGAACTGTAACCAGAAGGGAATTCCGGTGTATGTCAGTGATACGGACCAGGTGGAAAATGGATGCGTTGCCGCTCTTGGTCCAAATCAATACGATATCGGAGTGCAAACTGGGAAAATGGTTCAGCGCATAATCGACGGAGAAAACATAAATGACATAAAAGTGGAATATCCGCGTGTGAGTGAACTATTTTTAAACGAAAAGTCTGTAAAATTATTGGGAATGGCTTTTTCAGATGATCTGAAGGCAGAGGCTAAAACCGTATTCAAATGAGTAATAAAAAATGTTAAGTGTTCAAGAATTAATGACGTGTCTGGAAGTCGGACTTATATATGGAATTGCTGCAATTGGCATATATCTGACTTTCAGAACCATAAATTTTCCGGATTTAACCTGCGACGGCAGCTTCGTGCTCGGAGCTGCGGTGTCGTCGGTTATGTTGAAATCCGGCCAGGATCCTTATCTGGCAATGGCGTTGGCGTTGATTGCCGGTGGAATGGCCGGACTTTTCACCGGAATATTAAATGTATACCTGAAAATAGAGGATTTATTGTCGGGTATCATTGTTGCCTTCATGATGTACTCGGTGAATCTGAGAATCATGGGGACGAATCCCAACATTTCCTTCATGGATGATGTGACAATATTTAGTGGCGGATATTCTACCATTAAGATTGCGGTTATTGTCGCTGTTTTGGTTGCGCTGTTGGGATATGTGCTGATAACGGATTTCGGATTGGGACTGAGATCCATAGGCCAAAACAAGCGATTTGCTTCCGTTTGCGGCATAAATGTCAAAGTCATGACGATCGTGGGACTGGTAGTCAGCAACGCGCTGATAGGAATGTGCGGCGGATTATTCACGCAATACCAGGGTTTTTGCGACATTACCCAGGGAGTGGGAACGCTGGTAATAGGACTTGCCTCCGTAATCATTGGGGAAAAGCTCTTGAAAATCAAGAGCATGCTATTGGAAGTGCTCGTCTGCGTTTTGGGATCCGTAATTTATAGAGTCTTCATAGCGTTCGCCATACACAGCGACTCTCTGGGACTGAGGACACAGGATCTCAATCTGATAACCGGAATTTTGATAATCGCCATCATGTGCTCTCGGAGGAAAAATGCTGTGTCTAAATAACATCACGGTCAGAAATACATTGGTTGATTTAAATCTGATCATCAACAAAGGGGAATTTGTTCTCGTAACCGGCGACAATGGGGCAGGGAAGACCACGCTGTTCAATACGATATCCGGGCATGTGTTTCCCAAAAGCGGAACCATTGTCATAGATGGCCAGGACGTGACCAGGCTTCAGCAGTACGCGAGAGCGGCGATCGTTTCCAATGTCCTGCAGGATCCAAGAGCCGGCACCGTCGGAAGCATGACCATTCGTGACAACCTCAACATTGCCTACATGAGAGGAAAACGCCGGGAATTGACTCCGAGCAATTCTTCCGTTCGAGATGGCTTGTATCGGGAAAAACTGAGCATTTTAAAGATGGATCTCGAAAACAGACTGGACGATTACGTCGAAGATCTGTCCGGAGGCCAGAGACAGGCGCTGAGCATCATTATGTCGATCATCGTCGACTCAAAAATACTTCTGTTCGACGAAATAACTGCTGCGCTAGATCCCAAAACCTCCGATAATATTATGCGAATTGCGCGTGAAGTCGTGGCAACTGAGCAAAAGACTTGCCTCATGATAACCCACAATATCAAGCACATGGATCAAATGGGTTGTCGACGACTTGTCATCAGAAATGGGAAATTGAATGAACGGTAAACGGCTACGATTTGCACGGCTTGCCGTCTACAAATTCTCCTTCGTCGACGGTTCCCGATGTTCCACATGTCATTTTTCCATTCCCATGCGGCTTTCCTTTTACGAACTCTCCTTCGTAGATTGTTTCATCGTCGTAGTACGTTCTTTTTCCTTTTCCATGCGGATAGCCGTCCTTAAAATCCCCTTCATAGTAGTTTCCTTTGACATAACGTCCGTCGGCGAATGTAACTTTTCCTGTTCCGTTAAGCTCCACCATTACGAAATCTCCTTTATAGACGATTCCATTGGCGTATGTCATTTTTCCTTTTCCGTTCAGTTTTCCTCTCGAAAAATCTCCTTCGTAGACAGATCCATCTTTTAATATAAGTTTTCCTTTTCCACATGGAAGATTGTCGATGTTGAGTGAGCCGGAATATTCACCGATTGCTACTTCTTTTTCTACTGTTTTGCACCTCACAATCCACAAATTTCCGGCTGCTATTGTAACCACCGTAGCTAGACAAGATACACAAGCAACTGTTGGTTTACTTATTTCCATTTTTGTATTCTTTGTTAAAGAGAAAACGGCTACGATTTGCACGGCTTGCCGTCTACAAATTCTCCTTCGTAGGCAGTTTTCCCTGTATGTTTCGTTACTTTACCTTGTCCATGTGGTACTCCATTCGCGAAATCGCCTTCGTAGCGGTCTCCATCTATACTTGTAAGCTTCCCTTTTCCGCTTGGAACCCCTTTTTCGAAATTTCCCTCATAGACATTTCCATCTGCAAACTTTATTTTTCCTTTTCCCTCGGGAGCGCCGTCCACGAACTTTCC
>BNWE01000115.1 GCA_025998595.1 Alphaproteobacteria bacterium
ATAGAAAACCAAAGTGATGGGCCAAATGAATTCAAGGTATGGGACGAAAAGTAGGATTTATCCGCATTCAGCGTATCTTCAGATTCTTAGCATACCTCCTGCTTTAGCAGGTCGTAATTGATTCATAATAATTATGCCTCAAAAATTTTGCTGTTAATTAGGTACATTCTTTGGCGTTTTCCATTGATATATGGTCGTGCAGTGGTGCTTCCTTTCTCTGACTCCAATATTCCTAGATCAACCAATAATTTTGTGACGGCTCTTAAGGGAATGCCATTAGCAATGGTATTTTTGAAATATTCTGGAAATATGTAATAAACGTCTTCTAAAATACCATCCGCTTCTGTTCGCGATTCAACATATCCGGCTCGCTCACCGAAAAAAGTGTTATCAAAAGTTTTGTGATTTGCTATCCGCTGAAAGCGAATGTGCGCGTATGTTTCTAGGTAGCTTTTAATTTGTGCCAACCATTGTTTTTCTTCTTGGTTTCCAAAGCCTCCTTTGTCTCGGATCCAGTCATTGAAGCAGCGCAGAGCCGCGTTCTTTGCCTCGCCAACTGGCCATCCGGTAATTCCGTATTTGGTGGCTAACTCGCCAGCGAAGCCAAACGTAAAAAATATGTCGAAAACTCTAAAGTCTTGTCCTTCTGCGCCTACGGGCAGGTGATCTTCTTTTGCTTTTTCGAGCTCGATATCGAATTGCCTTTTTATTGCATCTTCTTCCATGAGTGTTTCAATGAAAGTGTGCATTGGAGATCCGTAATAGCGTCCTGTTGCTTCTTTTAAATGGTTGGTTAATGCATTGTAGTTTGGAAAACCATTGAGCCTTTCCAAAAGTCCTTTGCTTTCTGGAGTTGGTCTCGCTGGAATTGTAAGCAACCGAATGCCCTGCCCAGCGTGCATTTTTTTATTGGATTCTGCCATGTGTGTTGCCAAATCTTTTTCGCCGGAAGAAAGCAGACCTAGTCGCCAAATTTGTGTTTTGCGTGCTGCGCCATTTATATTTGCTCTGGTTTTCCCCATACCGTTGGCCAGCATATAAATTGCATCTCCGATTTTCTTCGAATCCATCAAGCCGATTTCGTCTAGAATTAGCAACATGTCGTTGTGAGTTACAGCAACCCCTTCGAGTCCGTTGTCGGTTGCTTTCCATGGTTTGATATATTTATGACTGCCGAAAACTGATGCTGCCACATACAACGTTGTAGTCTTGCCTTCGGAGCTGTTTCCAACGAAATTGATTCCAAAATTTTCTCTATCACATGACTTCAATAAAATGCTAGCGAAGGCTGAACTAATGGCAAGCACAAGTCTCGAATTTCCTTCACACGGTTTTGCAACATGTTGCGTCCATTCTTCCATTGTACCGCTTGTTTCTACATAAGACGGATCGGCATCAGATTGGTGTATGACTAATTCTTTCGGCGGTTTTCCGATGAAGCCGTTTTCGGTAATAAATCCATTTTCATACCAACCACTGACCTTGATAAATTTCGCAAAGACCGCCGGATCGCAATTATTGATGTAGTCGTTTAGCCTTAATTTCGCCCTGCCGTTAGTAGATATTTTCAGTCCGTTTTTTAGAAGAACCTCTCTCATTTTGTCGCCATCCTTGGACAACCAGCAGTTGAGAACACGAAGGCGACGCAGTTGTCCACGACGCGTTTTGAACTCAAGTAATTTCCCAGCGTTTTCTCCGTCTGAATCTTCCGTTTGCGCTATGACTTTTACGTAACCGGAAACAAAAATATATACCTTGCGGCGCTTATCGTAATAAGACAATTCATCTTCGGTAAGTCGAAAACCATCGACCATACTTTCGCAGACAGAATTTTTCTCTTGGCTTTTTGCAAAAATCTCTCGAACTTTTTCTGCACCTTCGAGAGCAAACAAGTCATTGAAATCAGTTGGTTTTTCGGACTCATTTTTAAACTCCGGAATTACGATACTTGCTTTGATAATAACCGCTGCTTCTTTTGCTTTGGTTACGCCAACATTTCCGGATTCCACATTGTATTTGTCATTGTCGGCAGCGATTGTAATTTTTGCATCCGGATATTTTCTTCTTATGGCTTTTGCGACATCCAATAAATTGTTGGCATCGAACGCGACGACAACGGTTTTTTCGATGCACTCATGTATGCTCGCTCCGGTTGCATAGCCTTCGCAAATTATAACCTCATCGCAAATCTCTCCAATCACAAAATAACAACCTTTTTTGCGAGCTCCAGCGTGGAATTTTTTCAATCCATTTGGATAGATTTTTTGGAGAGAAACCAAATTATCGTTCTCATCGAAAATCGGAATCAAAAGTGTTTCGTTTTGCGTTTTTAATCCATACGCATTTACTCGTTTTTTTTCTAAATACTGGTGTGTTTCGCATTCTACAGCTTCATTCCAAATTTGTTGTGCAGCGACGGCAGCTTTGGCTTGTTCGAACTTCTTATCTTCGTTCATTTTTTTCTGAATCGAACGAATTTCATTTTTGCATTTTTCGCGATCGTAATTTTCTTCGAACGCTTCCCAATGTTCGCCACAAGAAAAATCACCGAACGAATATCCGCCAACGAATTTTATCGCCCAGTATCTGAACTTTTTTCCCCATCTCGTAAATTTATCTGACGTTACATCTTCTTTTGGAAACGGAAGGCCACGTTCTTGTAATGCAGAATATAAAACTGAATTCATCGTGCATCTCCCCAGCATACATTTTTAAAACCACACATTTTGCATTTGAAAAAGCACGAGTCATTCGAAAGGCGTGGCAGCAATTCGTTACTTTCAGTTGCTTTGATAATCTGCACTGCTCTGTCTGAATACTTCTGAGCAGTCTCCGCATCGAACGGGATAAACTCATGATAAATCTCCGAAGTATCCTTGTTTAATGCCGTAAATAAGCACGGATTTTCATCGAGATTGAGATAAGCCATATATAATTGTACCTGCACATAATATGTTGGCTTTGACACAAGCACTCCACGTTTTACAGTGTCGTTCCAGCTTTTATTATTCATGGTTTTGCATTCCCACAACCAGGCTGAGCCTGGACGCGATTGTTTCGCTGCGCTAGCAAATTCTTTCTGTTTGAACTCTGGCGGAAAACCAAAAATTATGCCATCGCAATGCCCAGCTATTTTTCCATCGGCTATCGAAAACCCAAATTGTTTCCCGTTTTCGTTTCTAACACGCAAATCAAATTCAGCAAAAATCATCCATTTGAAAATTAAACTTTCGAGATAATTTCCGATGTCGAAGGTTCGCAAATTCTGTGCAGAAAAATTGGAATCATGCTTCATATATTGCAACTGTACTTTTCTCACGCATTCGTCGCCCAGCATTGAAGCTCCGAGATAATTTCGTTTCTCTTTTAATTTGTGTTCCTCGATAAGTTTTGCATCGAGAAGATCGTTAATTTGTTTCATGGTTGCCTCCGTTTTGATTGAGAAAATACTTTAGAAAATACAATTGCCCCTTGCCTGTGACCCGTGAAGTTTTAGAGATTGTGGTTATTCCGGAATGGTGCATAATTGCGGTTTCTGTGAGTGTGAACAGTCCAAGCTCCATCGCTTTTTGAGTTGGAGAATTAAAATCTGCTCCGTCTTTTTTGATCAAAAATCCCTGCTGGCGAAGTTGTTCAAATAGACGTTTTTCTCCTGTCTCAATGCCGTTCGTTTTTAGTATTTTTGCTAGGTCTCGAATTAGAATTGTGTCTTTCGTCATCGAGATGGCATCGGCAAGTACAGCTTTTGGTTTGTACTCTTCAATCTGAACTTTCAGCTGTTCTTTTTGAAACTGAAGTCGTTCCTTTTCTGCCCGCTCCCTTTTAATTGCATTGAGCATCTCGATCAAAGCGTCGGGATTGTTCAAAATTTCTTCAGCTTTGGCTGACGTAACGTATCCTCCATGTTTCCGTATGGACGGTAAAACTTCGTGAGTGATCCAGCGTTTGAATTTTTTTGCTTCCGGTTTGCGTGAGCTCATGATGAGATTGTAAAGTCCACTCTCATTTATGATGGTTGTCTGTTGCTGTCTTCCCATGCTGTCGGTGATGTAGATTGAATCTACTTCATCCTCATCCAATCGCGCAGCCACGTCTCTGCTGTTTTGGATGTCGAGTACATCGCAGGCATCTGTAAGTACCCAATTGGGATTCCCGTCTTTTAATATGGTTCTTACGATTCTACCGTTATAAATTAATTGCAGTATTTCATTTGATGTACTCATAGCTATTCTCCTATTTCATTTCTTGTTTTAAACATTTTAAGTTCGCCTCTTTTGCCCACGGTTCTATTTAGAAATTGTTTAAACCG
>BNWE01000116.1 GCA_025998595.1 Alphaproteobacteria bacterium
TGGAGGTTGCGACACTGATATCCAAACCATCGGAGGACGGCTGGAAAGTGGCTCCAGCAAACTTCGATTTCTCGAAACAATATAGGCTTGCTTCTGGAAAAATCGAGGAGATTTCAGTCGATGAGCTGGCAGCAATGCGTTTGGCTGAAACAAAAGCGATGGTTGCGACTGAAATATCAATACTTGTTGACAACATCAGAAGCAGATACGTTGGAAATTCACCAGCGAAACAAAAATGCTATGAGCTACAGGAAAAGGCTGCTCTTTCAGTACTTGAGGATGCTGAATCGCCACTGGGTTCTTTAATTCAGCCCCTAGCGGAAGTTCGAAACATAACCATTTCGGAAATGGCGCAGCTGATTTTAGCTAAAGCACAGGTTGCAAATCAGAAAATCATTTTGGCGGAAGCAATCGAAGACAATTACAAATTATTGATAGAAAATGCTGAAACTATAGAGCAAATCGACCAATTGCTTGTAGAAATATCAACAACACTAAAAGCGGGGGGAAATTAAACATGCCAGAAAATTTTTTACATGGTGTATCGGTAGTTGAAGTTGATAGTGGACCGCGTTCAATTCGCGGAACCTCATCATCAGTTATTGGAATTGTTGGAACGGCGGAAAACGCTGACGCTGAAGCGTTTCCACTGAACAAACCTGTTCTCATCAGTGGAAGCCTAACGGAGGCCGCAAAGCTTGGAATTTCAGGGACTTTGCCGTCTGCAATAAATGGTATTTTTGCTCAGGGCGGAGCAAATATTGTTGTAATTCGAGTCGCTGAAGGCTCTGGAGAAACGGCAGAAGCAGACACAATTGCAAATGTAATTGGCATTGTAAATGCAGATGGAACCTACAGCGGAATGCAATCTCTGCTTGCGGCACAAAGCACTCTTGGAGTGACTCCACGCATTCTTTTGGCTCCTGGATTTTCTCACAACGATAGTGTCGCGGTCGAGTTTCTTACTCTAGCAGAGCGTCTTCATGGTATTTTCATTGCAGACGCTCCAGATATCGAGGCCGATGCAGTTGATTTTGCAGACAATTTAGGCCATTCGCGAGCATATGTTGTGTATCCGAAGGTGATCAACACCAAAAATGAAACGGTTCCAGCAAGCTCGTATATTGCTGGAATTATAGCAAAAACCGACAATGAAACCGGTTTCTGGTGTTCTCCCTCAAACAAAAAAATCAATGGCATTATTGGACTATCGAAATCAATCGACTTTTCGCTCGGTGATTTTGTGTGCAAAGCGAATTACCTCAACGAAAATAACATTGCAACAATCGTCAACCAAGACGGGTATCGCTTGTGGGGAAATCGCACTTGCTCGTCGGATTCCAAATGGCAATTTCTCTCGGTAAGACGCACCGCCGACATCATAGACGACAGCATTTTGAGAGCGCATCTGTGGGCAGTGGATCGAAACATTGTAAAAAATTACGTCACCGACGTTGTGGAGAGCGTAAACGCATACCTTGCAAATTTGAAATCACTGGGTGCAATCATAGATGGAAAATGTTTCGCAAATGATGAGCTCAACACTCCAGCCAATATCGCAGATGGAAAAATTTATTTCGATTTTGAGTTTGTGCCATCGTATCCAGCGGAAAAAGTTACGTTCCGGTCATATCTCGATATTGGACTTAATAGCACATTTCTTGCAGTTTAAAAGGAGGCATTATGTTACCGAAAATACTTAAAAATTTCAATGTGTTCGTTGATGGACGAGGCTATGCCGGAAAAGTTGAAGAGGTTTCACTGCCGAAATTATCTCTGAAAACAGACGAATTTCGAGCTGGTGGAATGGATGCGCCAGTTGAAATTGATCTTGGCATGGAAAAACTGGAAGCCGATCTGACTTTTGCCGAATACGATTCCGAACTCATCAAATTATTTGGCTTGACCGAAGGCAATGAAGTGGCTTTGACTTTGCGCGGCGTTATTCAAAGTACTGGAAATGCAGACTCTGTAATCATCAATTTGCGAGGCATCATTAAGGAAATGGACTTCGGCAGTTGGAAACCAGCTGATAAAGCAACGCTCAAATGCTCGATTTCCTGCGCCTACTACAAGTTGTCCATTGCCGACAATAATCTTGTCGAAATCGATGCCGTAAACATGATTCGCAAAATCAATGGAGTCGATCAATTGAGCAGTCATCGAACAATTTTAGGCATATAGGTGGTTGCACCACGAGCGTTTACTTTTGCAGAAAACGCGCGTGCGGCACGCACCTCCGATGGTCGCAGCACACAAATAGGAAGGAAAAAGAGCATGGAAAAAGTAAAACTAGGAAATCCAATCAAAATTGACGGAGTTTTGGTGCATGAAATTACACTACGTAGACCAAAAGTTAGAGATCGCCTTCTGGTTGAAAAAGGCAGCGGCAGCGATGCCGAAAAAGAAGTGAATTTCATTGCAAATTTGGCGTCGATCACGCCGGAGGAAGTACAGGAAATTGACCTGCAAGACTATGCAAAAATCCAGGATGTTCTCAGAAATTTTTTATTGCCGGATCGATCTCAGAATTAAGGCGCGCGGTGTTGGCAATGGCATCGCACGCAAACGGTGGAATTTCCGAATGGTTGGACATGGATTTAGATGAGTTTTTGTTGTGGATTGAGGCATTGCAAGTGCCAACGTGACGTTGGATTCATTTTATTTTGCAGGAGTTGAATAAATGAGTGACGCAAAACATCAAGTTTCGGTTGTAATTGGAGCGGCTTTAAGTAGTGGTTTTAAAGAAGCCATTTCCACAAGCCAAACCGATTTTTTTAAACTTGGTGGCATTATCAAAGAACTCGACTCATCAACACTTGGGGTTGCAAGTAAATTCCAAGATCTTCAACGTAAAACTCTGGAGGCGAAACGTGCTTGGATAGAATCCGAAGCAGAAGTTAAACGGCTGGCCGTAGCACTCGAAAACACCGAAAATCCATCGGCGGCAATGATTCGTGAATTTGAAAAATCGAAAAACGCCGCTGCAAAAGCAAAGGATGCCTATATCGGAAAACGAGATGCATTGCACAACCTTTCCGAGCAAATTAAAACCAGCGGAAACGATATCGGCACGCTTGTTTCTCAGCAATCTAAACTTGGATCGTCAATTGCGAACTTGAAAACACGCTACGGTGAGTTGAGTAAAATCATGGGGCAGCGGAACGCGGTTTTGGCTCAGCGAGCGAATCTTCGTGGCCAAATGATGGACGCCGTTGCGTTGGCGGCTACGCTCGGAGCTCCAATCAAAGCGGCTGTCGACTTCGAATCTGCCATGGCTGACGTAGCGAAAGTTGTTGATTTTCCAGAGCCAGACGGCCTTCTGAAAATGGGAAATTCTCTGAAAGAAATGTCGCGAACGATTCCGCTTTCGGCCGAAGGACTAGCGCAGATTACAGCGTCTGGCGGACAACTTGGCGTTGCATCAAAAGACCTTGGAACGTTTACAGAATCGGTGGCAAAAATGTCCACGGCCTTCGATATGACAGCTGAAGAAGCAGGCAACGCAATGGCTCAATTATCAAACGTTTTTCAGATTCCGATTACAGAATTAACGCAACTTGGAGATGCGGTAAATCACCTCAGCAATAATACTGCGGCAAAAGCAAAAGACATAATTCCGGCATTAAATCGCGCCGGAGGTTCCGTGCGGCAGTTCGGATTGTCTGCGCAACAGGCATCTGCATTGGTTGGAACAGTGATTGGCCAGGGGAATAGTGAAGAAAAAGCTGGAACAGCCGTTGACGCAATACTTCGAACGCTCGTGACCGCAGAGAAACTCGGTCAAAAAGGTCAAAAAGCTTTTGGCGCGCTCGGCATCAGTGCGCAAGAAATGAAAAAAGCGATTGCCGAAGATGCGCAAGGTGCATTGATGCAGTTTTTGGAGGCCGTGGAAAAAATCAAGCCACAGGAATGCACCGGAATTTTGGTGGATATTTTTGGAAAAAACTTTCAAGGAGAAGTGGGAAAACTTGTTAATAATTTAGGTGAGTACAAGAAAGCAGTGGCGTTTATTTCCGATCCAAAAGCCTACGGCGGCTCAATGGAAAAGGAATTTCAGGCACGAGCAGCAACGACTGCGAACAATCTACAGTTGCTAAAAAATTCCATCAGTGAAATTGCAATGGATCTTGGATCAACGCTGCTGCCGTCGATAAATAAATTGGTTGACGGCTTGAGAGCCATTGGATCCACTGTTTCTGATTTTGCCAAAGCTCATCCTGAAGTTGTAACGGCAATTACTGGTACAGTTGGCGTTTTGATTTCATGCAAAGTCGCTGCAATTGCTTTGGGCT
>BNWE01000117.1 GCA_025998595.1 Alphaproteobacteria bacterium
CATAGAAAACCAAAGTGATGGGCCAAATGAATTCAAGGTATGGGACGAAAAGTAGGATTTATCCGCATTCAGCGTATCTTCAGATTCTTAGCATACCTCCTGCTTTAGCAGGTCGTAATTGATTTTTTTCTATTTTTTCTTATCTAGGGGGTAATTTCATGCGGAGTTAGGGTTGAAGATAAAGAGAAATCCGTAAATCCTGAAGAAGCTAACGGAAATATGCTCATACATGGGGATAATTTGTTGGCACTGAAAACGCTCGAAACCAAATATGCTGGCCAAGTGAAATGCATTTACATTGATCCTCCATACAACACCGGAAATGCTTTTGAACACTACGACGACAGACTTCAACATCCCATATAGCTATCGCTGATGAGAGATAGGTTGGAAATACTCAGAAATTTATTAAGTGATGATGGTATGCTATTTGTTCAAGTAGACAACAACGAGCTTCATTATCTTAAAATCCTTATGGATGAAGTGTTTGGACGTCAAAATTATCGAAATTCCATCATCGCAAAAAAAGGCTTCAATAGCATCCAAAAACAATTTACTATGATTAGAAAATTGAACGTCAGTTACGATACTATCTTGATGTATTCAAAAACGGCAACAAATAGAATTCCAAAACTTTTGCAAAAAATTGAAGAGTCGAAAATGAGAGGCTCTTGGTGTAGTCATTGGCGTAGAACTGAGCGCCCAACAATGCAATACGAATTGCTTGATACAACACCCAAAAGTGGACAATGGTGCTGGTCAAAAGAACGTTCTTATAAGGCAGTTGAGAATTTTAAAACATTTTCCGATCACTTGATGAAAAATGACCTATCTATTGAAGACATAGATAAAATTTATGAAAAATACTTAAAAGATAGCAACATAAAGGATGTTAAGGAATTTGAGCTCATACGATTGAGCAAAACCAGCAAACCAGAATATTATATTCCACCATCAGATGAAATTTTATTAAGCGAAAATTGGTTAGATCTATCGGTAGCTGGTAAAATTACTACTTTTGAGCACGAAAAAAATGAATTTATCATACAGCGTATATTTGATTGGATCACAAAACCAGGCGATCTAGTTCTCGATTCGTTTTTAGATTCTGGCACAACTGCTGCTGTAGCACAAAAAATGTGGAGGCGATGGATTGGTATTGAATTGGGAGATCATGCCTACACTCATTGCAGACCTCGTTTGCAAAAAGTCATTGATGGTTCTGATCAAAGCGGAATTTCAAAATCTGTTGGTTGGAAAGGCGGCGGCGGATTCAGGTTTTACGAATTGGCATCTGTCTCATCGTAAAGTGCGATAAATAGGTGCAACCGTAGAGCTGTTTTGAAGCTTACATCAAAAATGTTGCCTCAAAAAAGAACTGTACTTTTCCAAAAAACTGTGATACGCTTATAAGAATGATAGACCTATTGCGAATTGAATCTCTTGCTCCTGAAGATTTTCGCAATAGGCATGGTGTGGCTTTAATTAGTGAATCGGTGATTGGTGTGGATACTGAAAAAAAAATTGAATATGCCTCTCCTTTATACAACTGCTCATTTAAGCAGCTGTTGTCGTTAGATGGCGAGGGCGGCGATTCTATTGCTGTGTCCATAATAAATTCTCTGGTGCCTGATTTTCAGGAGAATCCAATCGTCTCTCTGAAATCTGCCTTTCTTGATATGCCTGCTATAGAAAAATGTGATATCGGAGCATTTTCAATGGATTATCACGCCATCAATGAACGGAATGAGCGTTTGCTTCTGGAGTGTCAAGTATTTCGTCACATAAAATTTGATGAACGTGCGCTATTTTACGCCAGTCGTGTATATTCCAACCAATTCGCCTCAATGAAAAACATAAAAGATTCAGATTCCGAGTGCTGGTATGAAAAACTTAATCGAGTATATGCGATACAGATACTTGATTATGATTCTAATAGAATAAGGGGAATACATAGACCTAATTGCGATGACGAGTTACTAAAACGAGTTTCAAAAAATCCAATGCAAGATGGAGTTTTTTTGAAGCACTATGCCATGACAGATCGTTTTTCTGGGCAAGAGATTGACTATCTGCAGATGATTCAGCTGGAACTTCCGAGAGCAGAAAGGTTTTTAAGTTTGTTTCCGCCAACTGCTGATTTGACGATAATGCAGTGGTGGTTGAGTATTCTGAAACATGCCAAAGAGTTTACTGAAGAGTACGTTGAAAAAATGCATAAGGAGGGAATCATGCCTGATATTGTTTATGAAGGGTTTAGGCGGATGAAATACGCAAAATGGAATCCAGGCCTGCAAAATGAGTATATGAATAGTGTGGAAATGCGCAGAATTTATGATACTCAAATCACTATGGATTTAAATGAAGCTGACGAAAGAGCTAGAGCTGAAGGCATCGCCATCGGTGAAGAGAGAGGCAAAGCAGAAGGCATCGCTATTGGAAAAAGAGAAACGGCTTTAAAGCTATTATCCAAAGGAATGAATGTCGAAGATATTGCTGAAGTAACAGAGCTTTCTATCTGCGAAATAACCTCGTTGGTGCATTAATTACGCTTTTCTAATTTCTAAAAATATTCGGAAGCGTTCCAAATAAACTATGCTGTTCCGAAAACCTATTCCCGAACGGGAATATTTTTTAGAAAAAACCGAATAAATTACATAATCTTCCCGAACGGGAATAGGTTTCGTTCTCTACACCTAACAAAAAAATGAAATAAATCTCAAAACTCGCGAACATTTTTCATCCAAATCTCAAATATACAAATATGAGAGGAATGAATTATGTACAGCGCTAACTCCGCTCAAAATTATGTAGCCTATTGTGTTTTTTGTTCATTTTTTAGCATTTTCTGCAAAAGCATAGACTCCCTAATTAGGTAGTCTATCCTCAAACAAAAAAGGTTGAAGTTTCAGGAATAAGTAGCACAGACGACCTAATTTTGAGCGGAGTTAGCGGTACAGCAAACAGAATTTGCAATCGATAGAAAAAGCAATCAGCGACTTGCAATCTGGCAGACGTGTTACATCCGTTTGGTATGGAGACACTCGGCTTCAGTATGCGAGTGTTGATTTGCAGGATCTACTGAATTTTCGGAATCGCATCAAAGCAGGCTTGGAAGATCCAGAAAAAACCAACAAACGCCAAGTGATCTTCGCAACGTCGAAGGGATTGTCATGAAAATTTTCGACTTCATTACGTGGCCTTTCAAGAAAAAAGCGTCGGCACCATACGATGGAGCCGGACATGGAAAACGGCTTGGAAATTGGTATCCGTCGAGCTCGTCCATCAACACACTTTTGGCCTCAAGTTTAAGCACTTTGCGGACGCGATCACACGACATCGTTCGTAAAAATCCATATGCAGCAAATGCCATTGATTCGATTGTTTCGAATTGCATTGGCACTGGAATCAAGCCGCAATCCAAAGCAAAAAATCAGGATTTTCGACGGAGAATCCAGGATTTGTGGTTGAGTTGGACAGACGAAGCAGACAGTGCAGGAGTTGTGGACTTTTATGGCTTTCAATCTTTGGTATTGCGAAGCGTCATCGAATGTGGCGAGTGTTTTGTTCGTTTAAAAATCGATAAGAAAAACGCAACCGTTCCATTGAAATTGCAGGTGCTGGAATCTGAGCATCTGGACTCACCAAAAGATCAAGCACTACCAAATGGAAATATCATTAGGTCAGGTATCGAATTCGATAAAATAGGAAAGCGCGTTGCGTACTATTTGTATAAAGAGCATCCTGGCGACATCTGCGGCGGGCATGAATCTGTGCGAATATTGGCATCTGAGATTTTGCATATTTTCAAGCCGCTTCGTCCTGGACAAATTCGTGGCGAACCGTGGTTGAGTAATGTTCTTCTGAAATTGCATGACCTCGATCAATATGAAAACGCAGAGTTGGTTCGCAAAAAAACCGCTGCAATGTTTGCTGGATTCGTAACTCGTTTAGATTCAGAAACCGACATGTTTGGAGAGGGAAACGCCAACGAACACGGAGCTGCATTTGCTGGACTTGAACCTGGGACGATGCAATTTCTGGATCCAGGCGAAGATGTAAAATTTTCTAGTCCAGCAGATGTTGGAGGAACCTACGAGGTTTTTATAAAACAACAGCTTCGCGCCATTTCTGTTGGTTTGGGAATTACCTACGTGTTTGATCCCGTCACATCATGATATAATAGCAGAGATTGGATATGAGAGATTTAAGGAGTTACTATGGGACAAATTTTACACAGGAGCGCCCGCACGACGGAGGCAGTTCGTTTAGAGATACAGCA
>BNWE01000118.1 GCA_025998595.1 Alphaproteobacteria bacterium
TCATGAGGAATCAATTTCTGATAGACGTTTATAAAGTCAGTCAGCTTTTGTTCGTTATCCACCAAAGAAATTTGCAGCTCTTCGCATTTTTTATCGCGGGATAACTTTTCGATTTCGATAAACATTGTCGACTCATGTTCGTTGCATTCCAACGCCATTTTTTCCAGATCTTGCTTACATTGCTGGTAGTCATCGTCGAAACCAACCCAGCAGGCAAATGGCATTTTTAGATCGCGAAAATTTTTAACAGCATCGACCAATGCTTTTTTGCTCCGAATTCCACAGATAATATTGAACATGTCCGATGGAATTCCGGAATTGATGATGCTAACATCGCTACTAAAAGTAACGTCCATTTCCATCAATGACGAAAGATAGCCGAATTTTCCAACCATATTTAAATCGAGTAGTTTCGTTATATCCATTGTCTCAATCTTCAAAACTTCTCGAAAGTTTATCATGGAAAAGCTGGAATAAGAACTGTATTTTCTTGGAAAATGTTGATGAGAAAAATCATGTTGATAATTTTTAGCGGATTACCAGGAGTTGGAAAAAGCGCTGTTTCAAGGTTACTGTCGGAAAAATTACCAACAGTTTATTTGCGAATAGACAATATCGAACAATCCATGATTGAGTCGAAAATTGTAAAAAGAGAGGACTTGAAAGATTATGGATATCGCGTCGCTTATTCAATCGCGGCAGATAATTTGCGCATCGGATCTACGGTAATTGCGGATTCCGTTAATCCGATTCAAATAACACGTGATGCCTGGAAAAATGTTGCAGCCGAAGCAAGTTCTCCATATCTTGAAGTAGAATTGATTTGTTCTGATCTTGATGAACATAGGAAAAGAGTTGAATTTAGAAAACTTGACATAGATAATTTCGTACAACCGACATGGGAGGACATTCAAAATCGATATTACGAATCATGGAATTGCGATCATCTGATAATCGATACTGCTCGCTGCTCTGTTAGCGAAACAGCAAATACGATTTTTGAAAAATTGGAGTTAGAATACCGCGAATTGTTATAGATTAGATGATGCGAAACAGTCTGTGTCATGATCGTTAACCATTCCGATTGCCTGCATAAACGAGTAAATTATCGTGGAACCGACGAATTTAAATCCGAGTTTTTTTAGGCTTTTGCTCAAATTATCTGATATCTCATTTTTCGTGATTATTTCCGGAGAGCACCTTTTTATCGGTTGATGATTCACATGACTCCATAGAAAATTATCGAGAGATCCGTGCAATTCTTTTAATTTAAAATATGCCTTTGCGTTATCAATTACTGCTTTTATCTTCAAGCGATGTCGAATAACTCCAGGATCTTGCATAAGCTCATCAATTTTGGAATCGTCGTAATTTACCAAAACTTCCGGATCAAAATTATCAAAAACAATTCTCATATGTTCTCGCTTTTTCAGGACCAATTCCCAACTCAAACCACACGACTTTCCTTCCAAAATAAGCATTTCAAATAGTCTGCGATCATCGTGCAATGGCTTTCCCCACTCATCATCGTGATATTTCTTCAGCCATTCGCTTGAATTGCCCCAACTGCATCTTTTTATCATGGTCTTTACTTCAACCCAATCAATTCTTTCCCTTCGAGGATTTGATGAGAAGAGCCATCGAGTTCGCCAGGATGAATCGGTTCGAATCGTCCGCCCATTATCTTCGCCAAAAACATTTCCGCAATAGCCATGTAAGATTTTGCGTTTGGCTCGCGGTAGAATCCATGTCCTTCGTCAGGATATAAAACGGAAACGACAAGCGCTCTTCTCTTTTTCAAGGCCGTAATAATTTGGCTGAAGTCATTTGGATTGACGCATGGATCGTTTTTACCCTGGAAAAATAGCAGCGGCTTTTTGATATCATTTGCGCGTGAAATTGGAGAATTTTCCCACAAATACTTCCGGCCTTCCTTCGTTCTTGGATCTCCGAAAAACTTATAACACCGCACAATTGCAGGTTGCCAATGCTCAGGCATTGTTTCTAAAAACGTAATCCAGTTAGATCCTCCACAGATGCTAACTCCACAGCAAAAAACGTCCGGAGTGAAAGCCAAGCCAGAAAGCGCACAGTCTCCGCCAAAACTTCCTCCCATAATAGCGACGTAGTTTTTATCGGCGATTTTGTTTTCGATGGCCCAATTTACTCCGTCGATTATATCGTTGCGAATTTTAGCAAGATTACAATTGCCGGCGTTAGCGAATTTCTTTCCGAATCCAGACGATCCACGATAATTTATTTGCAGAACGGAATATCCGCGGTTAGCCAACAATTGAATATCTGGCTCGCAGCAATCTTTGTCGCGTGTCGACGGACCACCATGGACATATACGATCAATTTTCGCGGATTGGCTCTCTCAAAATCTGCCGATTTTGTTAAATAGCAAACCAGATCCAATCCGTCTCGCGATTTTATTAGGATCGGAATTTTTTTCTGCAGTTGATACCTATCAAGTTCTGGTTTTGCGGAAAACAAAAATTTAAGAGAAATCGGCTCGCTTTTTTTGGGATCTCGCTTATACAAATAATATTTTTGATAAGAATCCGATCCGTAGTAATATATCAACCAAGTGTCATCGCTATAGTTTCTTGCGTTGATACCAAAATTTTTTCCTCTGGATTGGGATTGCAAATAAGCGATATCTTTTGATATTGATTTATCAATAACGAAAATTTCCGGTTTTAGATATTCAACAGAAAGGAATTGAGGGGCAAATGTGTTTGGATCATAGGCGCCCCCTTCAATGTCTATTAAGTCGCTTTCAAAAAGAACTTTGGAAGTTTTATTTTGCAAATTATACGAAACCCAAGCACCTTTATCGCGACCTATCGAATCGGTTCCATAAATGGTTTGGTTATCCGCGTTAAAATACGCAAACCCAGTATTTTTCGTATCTTCAAAAGAGATTTTTCTGAAAAGTTCCTTCTTGCCATTGGTTATTAGGTAATCCTCAACGCTTCCGTCCGGCATTGTTTTTGAAGCCACTCTCAAATTGAAATTATGATCGAAATAATAAGTTATATATTCAGTGTTTCTAAAGATAAGATCGGTTTTTCCGGTGATTATGTTTACACGATATGCGTCGAACCATTTATGGTCGTTTTTGTTGGACATTATGATGATTTCATGCGGATATTTTTTGCTTATTCTACAAACGTGAAATTTTGCTCCCTTAAACGGCGTGAGATCTTTTGAAGTACCAGTTTTTATGTCTAAACAGATGACGCGATTGTTTTGGTCGCCATTATCATCTTGTTCAATTAGGATATGCTCTCCTGTCATTGCCCAGCAATAACTGTAGGCTCCGAGACATTCTTTTACATCAAACGTTCTCAGGAGATTCCCAGATAAATCTTCGACACGCAATTCGATTCCGCTGCCTTTTCGTGCGAGATAGGCGATTTTATCTCCGGCATTACTCATGGATACGCAGAATTTATCCGGACTTGCTTGCAAAATACTCCGCGGAATGAGAGGAGTATCAGCGTGTTCGTGAACTCTATCGCAGCCAATTGTTACGAGAGCAAGGCAGCAAACCAAAATTATTTTTTTAAACATCCCAATACCTTCCCAAAAATCTTCCAGAGTTTACCATGGAAAAACGGCTATAAGAACTGTATTATGCTATCTGCAATGAGAAACGTCGAACAATGGTCCCATGCGAGGTATTTTGGTGAGAAGGTAAAAAATTTTATGGTCGAATACGATATTCCGGAGAAGTCTGCAACGGCAAAACATATGCAATACTTTTTCGAGAAGAAACGTCATGTTTTCGATTTATTGCAGTAAATTGTCGGAAGGATTTTATGCACAGAAAAAATCTTAGAGAAAAATTGGAACGCTATCATCCTGATGATGAAATCGAAAAAGCAGACAAAGAAAAAATGCTGAACTTTTTAGATGAGCATGAAAATTGCTTTGAGCGATCGTTGGCTGTAGGTCATTTTACCGGATCCTGTTGGCTGGAAAATTACGATGGCACGAAATTTCTTCTGACATTGCATAAGAAAATTGGATTTTGGCTGCAGCTCGGAGGCCATGCCGACGGTGACAACGATATTGCTAGAGTTTCGCTGAAAGAGGCTCAGGAAGAATCCGGACTAAAAAGTATTGCATTATTGTCTGATGAAATTTTCGATATTGGTGTTCATCTGATTCGCGAATATAAAGAAATTCCAGCTCATTACCATTATGATGTTCGCTTCTTGTTGAAAGCCAAAAATGAAAATGAAGAAATACAAATT
>BNWE01000119.1 GCA_025998595.1 Alphaproteobacteria bacterium
GGCCTGGAATGTTGGAAAAATAGTCGCTCCCATGGGATTTCAATGTGCCTGCGATTCTGTAGTGACAGAAACTTGGGCTAAACGTTTAGTAGAAGAACTGCCTCCAAGAAGTGTCGTTGTTTTGGATAATGCTTCTTTTCATAACAAAAAAAGACTGAAAGCAATAATAGAGGGAGCTGGCCATAAAGTAATTTTCCTACCGCCGGATTTAAACCATATTGAACACTTCTGGGATTGGTTGAAAAACAAAATTAGAGACATTGCTCATCAATTCGAGACCTTGGAACTTGCCATAATGGCCGCAGTAAACGCAAGGTAAAAATGGTATAGCGTATGTGCGGCGCACATTAGTAGTCATAGAAACCTTTTTTGGTTTTCTTTCCCAGTCGTCCGCGAGACACATAATTTTCCAGCATGGGACACGGCTGATATTTTTCATCTCCCATTTCTTTTCGGAGAGTTTTCATAATGGCGTGTACAGTATCTAATCCTATTAGATCGGCCAGTGCCAGTGGTCCTATCGGATGATTCGCGCCGAGTTTCAGCGCTTCGTCTATTTCCTCAACCGTGGATATCCCCTCGTAGAGTGCATATATCGCTTCGTTAATCATTGGAATTAGTATTCTGTTTAGAACAAACCCCGGAGAATTTTTAGATACTATCGGTGTTTTTTTTAGATCACGAGCCAATTTCCAGAAAAATTTGTTGGTAGCATCGCTGGTATAAAGTCCGCGTATTATTTCAATCATATTAATAATTGGCGGCGGATTCATAAAATGAAATCCAATGAATTTTTCTGGCCATGGCACCATTTGGGACAGCGCTGTTATGGAATAAGAAGATGTATTACTAGCCACATGAGACGTCGGCGTCAGTATCTTCGATAATTTTTGAAAAATACCGCTTTTTATGGAGAAATCCTCAAATGCAGATTCAATAAATATATCGGAACCTGCAAGTTCACCCATGTCAGCATGATACGATATGAGCTTCTGTATCTGCTCCGCTGAGGTGTTCAGCAAATTTTTTGATTCCAATTTTTTCAGTGAATCGGAAATTCTATTGCGGGATTTTTCAAATATACTCTCCGATAAATCGTACATTTTTACACGAAAGCCAGCGAACGCGAACACCTGACCTATACCGGAGCCCATTTGTCCCGCTCCAATCACCGCCACCGTGACGGTGGATCCGTTTACTGCTTTGCGACCGGCTAAAGTGATGGCATTTTCTGCAATAGTTATCGTATTTTTATTCATATCTAATACCACCATCAGGGTTTTTTCCTAAAGCATATTTTCCGTCATCTATACCAATTCACTGTATGAATAAGGACTTTTCCTCCTGTATTCCTTGTATGTTTAAAACGTGATACGGAATTGCTAAACTTATCACGAGGTGGGAGAACCAGTTGGATTCCTAATGCCTTAGAGCACATGCCGTAGATTCGGTCCCCCACCATATTCGAAACAGGCTGTACAGTATCTAGCGTTGTGCTGACCACGCTTGACCATTAGGCGTAGCTAACCACGCTTGGCCATCAGGCGCAGCTGACCACGCTTGACCATCAGGCGTAGTTAACCACGCTTGACCAACAGGCGTAGCTGACCACGTTTGACTAACTGGGGCTGCTCCTACTCCTTCTGGCGCTTCATTCAATGCACAAATTTCGAACGGTGTAAGTGACATCATTATCATTACACATGCGCTACATATCATGTTTTTCATTTTCTTCTCCTTCTTCTCCTATATTTATAAAAAAACATCATATAAAGGATAGCAAAAAAAAAACGGTTTGTCAAGTGTTTTTTTTAAATATTTTTGATTTTTTCGTTGGATATGTTGGGGATGTAGATTTTATTTTGTTGGATCCTTACTGCACTACGCTTATAAGGATGATAAAAACGCTGAAATTCTAGCTCGCATACAATGCAACAGGGAAGGCGAAGCCATTAGCGCCTATGCTGCAAGTATTAGAAGGATCCAAACACATTGTATATTAGCATTGTCGCAACAGTAGCGACAAGTGGAACGAGCATCGCCACAACTAATATATCTTTATAGGAGTCTCGATGTGTTAATCCGCATATGGCAAACAGAGTAATTACGGCGCCATTGTGTGGAAACGCATGTAAGGCGCTACTGGACAGCGCAATAATCCTGTGCAGAGCTTCCGGAGCTATGTGCGCTTGATTGGCCATTTCCAGTAATTTCGCTCCCAGTGTCTGCATAGATATACTGATACCTCCGGAAGCAGACCCAGTTATGGCCGAAAGTATTCCCGTGACCACAGATCCGGATATAATGGGATTTCCGGAAGATAGAGCAATTATCCCGTCTTTTATTGTGGCAAATCCTGGAAGATTGTTGATTACGGCGCCATATCCCACAACGGACGCCGTGTTAAATATAGGAGCTAAGGAGTCTGACGCTCCCATATTCAAACACTTTGTTACATTGATGTTCTTATAATGATATCCCAGCAGGAAGAGTACAGCGAAAAATACAGCACTAATGACTGCCCAATTGCTGGCAACGGATTTTATATCGATGGATCCATATTTCAGCTGTTGTAAGTAAGAAGTATCAATCTTTGGAAATACAAACTTAACACACACGTAATTCACGAGGACAACTATGACTATTGGCGTAACTGCTTCCCAAAAATTCGGTAGATTTCCGTCAGAAACAGACATAACCTTATCCTCGTGACTTCCGTATCCTTCTCCGTTAGCCTTTGCGGTTTTTAATTGTCGGTTCATCCAGGCTATTCCGAGAAGCAACATTATTATGGATGCGATTATCCCCAGCCCTGGAGCTGCAAAAGTGTTTGTTCCAAAATACTGAGCTGGTATGGCATTCTGAATTGCCGGTGTGCCCGGCAAAGCTACCATCGTGAACGTGAATGATCCAATTGCGATGGCTCCCGGAATAAGCCTCTTGGGTGTTGCGGACTTTTTAAATAGTTCGACAGCTATCGGATAGACAGCAAATGCCACTACAAATAAAGAAACTCCGCCGTAGGTTAATACGCTGGACGATAGGACGATCGCCAATATTGCTTTTTCTGCGCCAATCTTTTCCGAAACGTAGTTGGCGATGGACTTCGCACAGCCAGATGTCTCCATGAGCTTGCCAAAAATCGCACTAAGCAAAAATAAAGGAAAATACACGACTGCAAAATCACCAAGCTTTACCATGAATATCTGAGTGTAATATCCAAGTAGTGACTCTCCACCGCTTATCATGACAGCAATCATAGCGACAGCCGGAGCCAACACCAATACAGAAAAACCACGGTAGGCCAAAAAGACCAGAACCGCCATTGAAAAGACAATACTTCCTATTTCAAGCATATTAACCTCACTAAGTATAATCATATCTTCTAAAGGTTAATAAAATGTGTATTTCTGACTATTTTTTGTGCTTGCAGCCAACGTGACGTTGGATCCGCTTACCGCTTCGCTACCAGCTTCATCGTTTGTGTAAAGGTTCAAAGACATATGAGACGGCTCAAAAACCAGGCGACTATGTATTTTTAGTTGCAAAGAAAGTGAAAGGTCTCCAGAATAGGTGAAGTATTTAATTTAACCTTGAGGAAACCGATATGCACAATCTGCACAGCAATGATCTTAGACTGAATCGCGCAATTAATACAGAGGGAAATGATCCTATTGATCAAACCAGAACACTAATTGCAAACTGGGAAGCCCTGAAAGAGAGAGGTGGTGGCGAGAAGTTTGCGCAAAAAACGCTTGGTATTTCGCGAGCAACGTATTACCGTCGTAAAAAAGCACTTGCGTGCATGTTGCAAGGAACGTGGAAGCCATCTTCTCGACATCCCAAGCATACACGTATGCGCTGCTGGGGAGAGCATCAGAGAGAATTGGTGCTGAAGATTCGTCGAGAGAATCCGACCTACAGCAAGCGCAAAATCGCCGTGATTTTGAGGCGTGATCACCCCAAATTCCCTGAAATTAACCTCCGCAGCATTTGAATTTTAATTGAGACGATGTTTGATGCTTATAAAAATTTTCTTGAAGCCGATAAAACTTATATGCAGAATAAATTCGTACTCGAAGGTTGGTTGTTCGTGAATTTTTTAGCAATGATTGCGTATTATAAGTTGTACAGCAAGCTCAGAGAAGAAAAATTGTTGACAAAAATCTCTCCGAAAGATGTGATCGAATGGGCAATGGCGATATATAAACTCAAAATTAACGGACAATGGCATATCTCCGAAATACCTCGA
>BNWE01000120.1 GCA_025998595.1 Alphaproteobacteria bacterium
TCTTTATTTAAACTAACTCGAGATTAACTTCTTCACGTGGCTTTTTCACTACTTTTTTTGCCCAAATCCACAAAAACGCTCTTTTTTTAGGTCGCTACTTGATGCACTTCAGTGTTGAATGGGCCTTACGATGTTAAATCGTATCGAGACGAAAGCAAAAAAGTTAAAAAAATTACAACCTATATGGGGCCACTTATAGACTCAAAAACCAAAGAATATGCGCCCAAAAAAGCAAATCAGTAACGATTGGCGCCAGACAAATTCTCAACTATGGAGATACAAATTTGCTTTGGAAAAGCCTGCAAAGAAGCGAACTCGCAGATGTATTTCGAGCCGTTTTGCCAACTGAGCAGCATACACTTAACGCATTGTTATTCTTCAAAATTATTGTTGGCGATGCGTGCAAAAACGCAAAAATATGGTACGACGGAAATTACGCGAAAATTTTATTTCCGCAAGCAAAACTCGATTCTCAAAGAATCAGCGAATTTCTACTACAACTTGGAGACGAAAAAGTGCAGCGCAAGTTTTTTGAAACTTATCTCGCTCAGGTTGCGAAAATTTCCGGCGATGTTGTTATCGATAGTACTGGAATGCCAAACGAAATCGATATTCCGTTGACAGAATATGGATGCCACGGTGGTGAAATCGAGAGTGAAACCCGCCTAATTATGGTGGTTGACAGGGTTACGCATATGCCTTTGTATTTTCGTCTTGTTGCTGGAAATATTGTTGATGTTTCAACGTTTGTAACAACATTTAAATTGATGTCAAAACTCGGCGCAAATCCTCAAATGACGATAATGGATGCCGGTTATTACAGCGAAAAAAACATCCAAGCTTTATTTAATTCTGGAATTTCATTTTTGATCCGCCTGCCAGCCGGAAGAATTTTGTATAAGTCATTGATTAAACAAACAAATACTACATTGGAAACCGCAGAAAATGCTGTTGCGTTCAACAAACGCGCGCTCTTTATCCAAAAAATAAAGACTGAAATTTGCGAACATACAGGCTACGCCTACGTCTGTTGCGATACAAAACAGCGTGGTCAGAAAATGGATAAATTTATCCGAGACGCAAGGCAGGATAACCTATCAAACGCTGAAATTTCCGAGAAAATGCCATATATAGGTAAATTTGTGTTAGTTTCTGATAAAGAAATTGGAATTGATGAGCTATTGCCGCTTTATTATACACGCCAGGTTGCAGAAAATACTTTTGGTTTTGCGAAATCGTCACTAAATTTACTACCATTGCGTGTACATTCTGTTGAAACTCTGAGAGGATACGCTTTTTTGAGCTATTTAGCCTTACTGCTGTCGGTCGAATTTCAGCTCAATCTCAGAGGATTATGTTCGTTGCAAGACGCATTATCCGCCGGACACAGCCAATTTTGTGAGGTTTTCGGTGATGATGACGTGATCCCTCTCGAGCCTAGCAAGCAAATTAAAAAAATTTATTCTAAGTTAAATCTTTGTGGTAGTTAATCCACGGGAATTTGGGATTATCCAAAAACCACGCAATGTCGATAGCAAAATGTTCGGACTTTTCGTGTTATTTGAGGAGTTATTGTCTGAAGAAATTCGCTCTCTGCCGACGGTTTTTGATCAAGAGACGGTAGAGCAATTGCTTGTTTTTGCCATGATGAGATGGTCGCGCCAGTCTCCGATTAAGCGCCTTGCGCACTATCATGAGCAGGATTTTTGGTGCTTGCAGCACGGGCGCTAATGACTTCGCTGCCCAAATTGACAAAATAAACGCCAGTGGTGCAACCACAATCATACAATGGATGAGGACTCTTTTGCCGATATCATCTAAAAAATCAGACAATTTTATGCTAATGGACTCAGCGCACGCCATCAGTTCATCGGAGCATCTCACCGCCAGCGTGTTGGGGCACAACCAAGACGGTTTTGACAAACAAATTAGGTTAATGTATCTATTTGGCCCCATTGTCAAAAAGCCCATCTATTATCGGCTCGTGAACGGCAATGTTCCCGACGTTTCTTCTATGAAATTGTGTCTGGAAGAAATGGAATTGGACGACGCAATTATGCGTCGCGGACAAAGGATTCTATAGCAAAGCAAACATCAAAGAACTAAAAAGTCAGAATTTACAATACGTTATCCCGCTACCGCGAGGCAGCAAATTAATCGATTACACACCGTTGGAGAATGGGATTTTCAAGAAAACCAGACAATTTTTTGTCTATCAAAAGCGGATAATCTGGTATAATTCCTACGAAAAAAATGAACAAAAATTCGTAACGTTCCTGGACGATCGACTGCGTACAGATGAAGAATGCAATTTTTTGCAGACAGACAAAGAAAAATTGAAGGAATTAAGCGAGGAAGAGTTCTCGCATAAGCTGTCCACGTTCGGCACGCTAACATTAACTTATGATACTAAAATACCCAAAACACCCGAAGAGTTAAGGAATAACCTTGGCATGTTTTTTCTTTAAAGCGCAGAGTTTCTGCGTGTTGTTTAAATAATTTGTTCGAGTTATTTCTTAACTGTTCCTTAGCGTGCATTTGATACCCTAACTTCCATAGAGATTAAAAACATTAAGCGATATAGAAAATTAACACTTGCTGTTATATAATTTAACAGTAACTGTTAGGAATTATAAATGATAGAACGCAAATCAACAAGTGCGATATTGGGAATGCTTGAAGATTCACATGTCGTTTACATCAATGGAGCAAGGCAATGCGGCAAAAGTACATTAGCCATAGAAATAGCATCACGTAAAAATATGAAGTATCTAACATTTGATGATCCATCTGTTTTTGCCGCGGCGAAATATGATCCTGTATCTTTTGTTAAAAATATTAGATCTAGCATTGTGCTGGATGAAATCCAAATGGTTCCGGAAGTTTTTAGAAGTTTAAAGATTTTTGTAGATGAACAAAAAAGAGAATATGGTGATCTTAGAGTATTGCTTACTGGATCTGCAAACATTATGGCATTGCCGCAATTGGCCGATGCGTTAGTTGGAAGAATGCAAATGCTAACTCTTTATCCATTTTCCCTGTCTGAAACCAACGTGACATTGGATCCATTTCCTCATTCAGATACATTGCATTTACAGTCGGTATACAATGAAGCCAGGGACGAAGCCATCAGCGCTTGTGCGGTACGCACTTTTATAGAGAGGCTTTTCTGCTGTGATTTCAACATATCTGAAAGATTGGAGAAAAACGATATTGTGAAAAAAATAAAGTCTGCAACGTTTCCTGAAATATCGTTATCTTCAACAATTGATGCAGCCAGATGGTTTGATTCATACATTACGACATTGCTTAGGAGGGACATAAAAGAACTAGCAAGCATAGAGAAGATTGCAGACATTCCATTAATACTAAAGGTTCTGGCGAACAGAGCGGGAAGCTTGATAAATGAGTCTTCTATGGCGAGAGATTGTGGCGTTAATCTTATGACTTTGCGCAGATATAGAGTTTTGCTGGAGCATTTGTTTGTGATATGCAGATTACATCCATGGTTTAGAAATGTTGAAAAAAGATTCGTAAAATCAACCAAGAGCTACTTCATAGACACTTATATGTTGTGCAATATTTTGGGAGTAAATGTTGGATCAGTTCAACAGGATAATCCGATATTATTTGGGCATATCCTGGAGAATTTTGTGTTCACGGAGATATTGAAAAATTTAGATGGGCAAACACAGCTTTTTCATTTCAGGACTTTAGATAATAAGGAAGTTGATTTTGTTTTAGAAAAAAACAACGGAGTTCTTGTGGGAATTGAAGTGAAATCAAGCGCAACAATTTCTGCTAGCGACTTTGCTGGGTTGACTACTTTAAAAGAAAGTTCTGAAAACTCCTTTAAGTGTGGTGTGATTTTATATCAGGGAGAAAATGTAATACCTTTTTCAAATAGGATGTTTGCTGTTCCAATTTCTTGTCTGGGATAGGTCGTGCGAAATTTACCTCTAATGCTTACCACCCGTCTTTGTTTTTTCACGTGATCCATGGCACATGAGCCCACAACTCGTGAAAGAAAGTAGACGAGACGATCATAGAGAAGATGATTGCCAAGCCTTTTGTCAAAAATGACCTTTTGGATCTGTTTTGTTTTTTCTCTGTATACCTTTCCTTTGCTTCTTCAGCCAGCCCCACAGAGGCTCGCCAGTAAAGCGCAATGGCCAGAATAAGCAACAATTTTTCTAATCTTTCAACAT
>BNWE01000121.1 GCA_025998595.1 Alphaproteobacteria bacterium
TTAGGGAAATTGAAAATAAACTTAATGATCGACCACGGAAAGTGTTAAACTTCAAAACACCTCGAGAGGTCTTTGTGGCAAATCGGATTGTTTCGCCACTTGATGCACTTCGTTTCTGAATGGGCGGCGCAGCAAAAAGGAAATCTGCTTTAGAAATGGGGAGCTGGATTTTAAAAACGACGTCTTGGTAGAAACGCCACACTTAAGCATATGTGATTGTAGATTCGATTTTTGGCACGTTTCTTTTTCTCACCTCCATGGTATAGTAGATATATCGTTTCAGAAAGCTCCAGCAATGAGAATACAGCAAACAACGGATCTGCCTTTGCTTTTATCAACAGGTGGAAGATTTGGTTTTGTCAATGATGTTTTTTTGTCGCACACCATAAGTATCTTTGGAATTGGAACTATATCAATATATGAGGATCATTTGTCTAGATTTCTCCCTAATTTTCTCTCCAAGGTGGCAATCGAAGAACAAAAGAGGTGATATCTGTTTCAGTCCTTACCTCCCTTCTCGTCTTTTCATTCAAAACAAGATGTGCTAAGCTGTTGATGTATTTAACAAAATGAGGAGTTATGCATCTTAGAAAAACGGGGAACGCGCAGGATTTGTCAAAGTGTATTGAGAGCAATCTGAAACAAAAGGTTCTAAACATTGATCCAAGACTTATCGTTGCAATCTCAGATTGCGTTGCGGCAAGTCTCACGACCAAGAGTGTAAATTCTTACGAATGGATCAATGTTCTTCCAAATATTTGCACAAAAAAATCGCAAGAGAGCCGTATTCGTAGACTTTTAAAAAACAAAAAAATCACCGTTATCGAATTTATGAAAAATTTCGTGCGGGAACTCATTGATATTCTGCTAAAAAAGACGAAACAATAACTTTGATAATGGATCAAAGCCAGATTTTGGAAGATAGGCAGTGTTTGATGGTTTCGATTCGTTTTGAAAATAGAGCATTGCCTGTTCTTTGGACAATCGTAGACACGAATGGAGCTATCGGATTCGATGTGCAAGAAAAAGTTCTCGATCAGCTTTTGGAGATAATACCACCGGAGGTTGATGTTTTGCTGGCGGCAGATAGATTCTATGGGACCAAAAATTCTGTAGAATGGCGTCAAAAAGCCGGCTGGCATTACCGAGTGAGGTTGAAAGGAAATCTAATATTCCAATATGAAGGTAAAAACATAACCGCGAAAGATGTTGGCAAGCTTCCAGAATCAAAAGCCATCGAGGCAAAATTTAACGAGTCAAACATTCAAGCGAATTTGGGATATCTTCACGAAGATGGGCATGATGAAGCCTGGATTATTGCGATGGACTGCGATCCTTCTAGAGAAACAATTTTGGATTACGGACAACGCTGGGGCATCGAATGCATGTTTGCTGATCTAAAAAGTCGTGGATTTTCAGTGACGGAAACACATTTGAGAGATGTTGAAAGATTAGAAAAATTGTTGCTTATTCTGGCCATTGCGCTTTACTGGGGAGCCTCTGTGGGGCTGGCTGAAGAAGCAAAGGAAAGGTATACAGAGAAAAAACAAAACAGATCCAAAAGGTCGTTTTTGACAAAAGGCTTGGCAATCATCTTCTCTATGATCGTCTCGTCTACTTTCTTTCACGAGTTGTGGGCTCATGTGCCATGGATCACGTGAAAAAACAAAGACGGGTGGTAAGGCTAAAACCCCATCGTTTTTTCCTGCTCAGTCCATATAAGTGAGAAGGATTTGTTCACAAAATCGCTCAGCAGCAGGTTTTTGGGATGTCTGCCATTTAGAATCACGGCCGTTTCATAAAATTTTAAATAATTCTTTTTGTTGATATTTCAAGCAATTCAGTCGATCTATCATAGGACTCAAAGTGCATTAAATCGTAAAAAACATAGCGCTTGATCGTTTTTCCCGCCACTTTTTTGTGCATTTTTATGTCATGCGAGCCCACAGCATGAGACACCAAAGCTTACAATTGCTCAAATCTCAACTAGATATATATCTAAAATTTTATGAAACGACCGTGCGCTTGGACAGTCCTTACCAGAGAGCCTTGTCCTCCAATCTTCATCGTACCTTCGTCTTGGCACACGCGTGGCTTTTTCACTAATATTTTTTGCCCAAATTCGCAAAAACGCTCACTTTTTAGGTCACTACTTGATGCACTTCAGTGTTGAATGGGCCAGATAGACCTAAAAGCAAAAGCGAATTTTGTAGAAGTCGACGTCCATTTTTCCAGATTTCATGCGAGTCCATTTTTTTTATTTTTTTTGTTGTATTTTAATTATTTTTTAACCATTCTCCATTTATAATAATATTTTTAATATGGAGATAGATTATGAACTTGTACAAATATATATGCGGCATATTCGCATATAAAACACTAACAGCAATTGTGGCTGTTATGATGGTATCGGATGTAATGGCTACGGACCCCTTAAATGTTAGCATGGAAATCGTGGTTGGTGCAGCAGCAGGTATTGAAGCAGGAAGAACTGTTGTAGTTAACGCACCGATAGAGTTAAAAGGAGGATGGATCTATGGATATCAGCCAGACGAAGATCTTGCAGGGCTTCCATGGAATTTTCGTACACCAGAGGGCGGAGACCCACAATCTACCTTATCACTGCAGAAAGTTCCCTCCATCATCGCACACTTGTTAATTCAGCCGGACTACACCAACGGTACAGTGTTACAACCAGTATGGACACTAAACCCGGATACCTGTGGTGGAATCAATAGAAATGTTATTCTGGAGCCGAAGGAAGATATTGAGAGTAAACTGGATATCACATGCGCAATCACAAGTGCTTTTGAAGATCATGCTGAAAGTGCCCCTGTGGATCCAATTCCTTTCAACTTCGCTAATTCCAGTCACACCGTCAATTTATGTTTTCCAGATGCACGAAAAGACAACCAACTTTTTGATTATGGCATAGAATTCCGCATTACAGAAGCTGGTGGCGCAATAGTAGGAGGAGAAGGAACTCTGAGTGACAAAGCGCTAAATGCTGCATGTAATTTTACATCTAATTTTACATCTGAAGGCGGCGATACTGCAATTCCCGTTACAACTAAATTCACAGGTAACTATAACACACTCAACCTCTCTGGTGATTGGAGCGGATATAAAGGAGGACCATTCACTACTGCCGCTACCGATACTGACGGTGGCACCGTTTTCATCAAAAACGACAATTCTTTTCCACAATCAAACATTGTTGTTGGAAGTAATACTACATTGCAGCTGGCGAATGAAAAGGCGATGAGCAATTACATGGTCCCTGAGCGTCTGATCGTTAAGTCCGGAGGAACAATTGCAGCTGACAAAAATGCAACAACCTTAAGCAGTAATGGATCTGCCATGATCATTAGCTCCGGAGGAACCATTAAGGTGGATGGAGAACTCACACTCGCTGGGGCAACTGATGAACTTTCTTATGCTACGTTCATTGAAGCGGGAGGATCAATTACCGGAGCTGGAAAACTCCTGCTTAAAGGTGGTAGTCGCCTTCTTTTTGGGAGTCTTCCTGAGAGTGGGAAGGAAAAAGAAGAAGCAGAGTAAAGGTTCAAACAGATATGAGACTGCTCAAAAACCAGGCGACTATGTATTTTTAGTTGCAAAGAAAGTGAAAGGTCTCCAGAATAGGTGAAGATTTTAAATTTAACCTTGAGGAGACCAATATGCGATCGAAACCACACAAGAAGGATTGTAAATCCAGTGCGTCCTGCAAAGTGGCGAGAACGAAATGAACGTCACTTTCACTTAAAGCTCAGAAATGAGCATTATTTGTAAGCTGCTGTGGTACAGCTGGAGGCAGCCCAGCCCTGGAAAACCTAGCGAGTACCAGGTATCGAGTCCTTGGATCTGAAGCGGCGACGCCAGGATTAAGCGTAGGACAGAGAGCACGAGAGCCGGAATGCGCAAGCGTGAAGTGATTGAGCCTCATAATCAATAACCATGTTCACGAATAGGAGCTAATTTAAAGATTATGTTAAAGAGTGAGGTAGGCTTCCAGTTTGTCTATTATTTTGAACAGGCTAGATGCAAGTTCCAAAGAGCTGATGCAATGACTA
>BNWE01000122.1 GCA_025998595.1 Alphaproteobacteria bacterium
TGTAAAAAACGTAGCAATCAATCGTTTTTTGCTACTTTTTTGTGCATTTTTATGACGTGCAAGCTCGTCGAACAAGCCTCCCAAACATTAACTAAACATATCTCTAAAATTTTATGAAACGCCCGTGCACGTGGCATGCACTGTGTGTTGCAAATATCGAGCTATACATGTATTATGTGGATATTGATAGATTGTTGTTTGTGGAAAAGAGATCAACTATGGAAGCAATTTCTATGTTGGTGGTTTTATCCGATTCGTTATATTAATGGGGATTTATAGGTGATTTTATGGAACATGTAAAGGTTATTTTGTTACAAAGAGTGGCGAAGCTGGGGAATATCGGGGATGAAGTTAATGTAAAACCAGGATTTGCTCGCAACTATCTGTTGCCGAAGAAGATTGCTCTGAGAGCGACAAATGAAAATAAAAAATATTTCGAGGAGAAGAGAAGTCATATTGAAGCAGTAAATGCTGAAACTCGAGAAGAGGCGCTGAAAATCGCCGAAAAGATAAAGTGCTTCTCCATTACATTAATTCGCCAGGCCAGTGAGAAGGGACATCTTTATGGGTCTGTCACCTGCCGTGATATAGCTGCTGCCATAAAAGGTGCTGGAGTTAACGTTAATGCTGGTCAGGTAAATCTAGGTACGCCCATAAAGCAGTTGGGTGTGTATGATTTGTCGGTTGATCTGCATCCGGAAGTCTCTGTTCCAGTAAAATTGAGCGTTGCAAAATCAGAGGAAGAGGCTCAGCAGCAGATAGCAGAAGCTACCACTACAGCTGCGGTTGCCTAAGTGGTTGCACCACTGGCGTTTTCTGTTTCGCTATCGGTGGAGAGGTATGCACGCTGTGTCTGCAATGCTAAAGTCGATGCTCTTTTTTCTGGGGTCCTACGTCGCTATGCTCCCACGACACGAGTGTCTCTGGATGACGGCGGTTTCGGCGTTTTTCGTCATCTGGCAAGCATCAATGTAGCACACATATCTCTAGCTTGTCATCCAGAGGAACGCATAGCGCAACGTAGGGATCCAGTGGTTGTGCCACGTGCGTTAATGCTGTCGCTGTTTTCCGGAACGTATGCGAGTACCGTCTTCGATGTTGAAGCTGATTCAGCAAAAGTAAACGTCAATGCTGCAAGCACCGTCATGCTTGGGGATTGGAGATGAAGCAGGTACTTACTCCTGAAGACATAAATTGCCTTGAGGGAAAGCTCAAGGCGGCCTCTCCCGCACCGTGGAAGGTAGTCGAAGAAGAAAGCGTGGAGACGGCTTGGGTGTCTCCAGATATCGATGGTAATCCAGTAGCGCTTTTCGACTACAGAAGCGGTGAGCAAAACAAGGCAGATGCTCATTTTGTGGTCTATTCACGGAATTACATGGACGTGCTAATCAGCGAGATAAAAACTCTTCGCCGAAGAATTCTGGAGCTCATCCAGTCCAATAACGTTGAAGTGCAAAAACGTATGGATCTGCAGACGGAGCTCAGTGAGCTGAAAAAACTCATGCGAGATACAAATGAATCTAAATAAGCTCATATTTGGAAATCCACTAAAAACAGAAAACATAAATTCAGAGAGATTCAGTAAAACCAAAGCATTGGCCGTATTTTTCTCGGACGTGTTGTCGTCAGTATCCTACGCCACAGACGAAATTCTGCTGGCTCTCGGCGCAATGTTTGCCTGCTCATTCACGATACCAATAGCAGGCGCAATCGTTGGATTGATAATTATTGTATCAGTATCCTATTGGCAAACCATGGAAGCATACCCTACCGGAGGAGGCGCCTTCACTGTCGTTCATGAAAATCTTGGGGAATTTTTCGGACTTATTACAGCGTCCGCGCTTCTCATAGATTATACTCTTACGGTGGCGGTGAGCTTGTCCGTTGGAGCTCGAGCCATAATCTCGGCATTTCCTTCTTTTGCTGGAAATTCCGTTTCCTTTTGTTTGGTATCGCTACTAATTATTATGCTATCGAATCTAAGAGGAACCAAGGAGTCTTCCGAAATACTAACTGCTCCCACCTATTGCTTTATTGCGCTGGCTTTTCTAATGATCGTCTGGGGAATATTTAAATCTGCTCCTTCCAATGATTTATTTCAGGAGACTCTTCCACAGAATGCATCAAATCTGCTGATTATTGTGGTATTGTTACGGGCATTTGCTTACGGATGTTCAGTGCTCACGGGAATTGAATCCATTGCCAGTGGAGTCGCTACTTTTCGAAAACCGCAATATAAAAATGCTCAGGTTACATTGGTTGTGATGTCATGCATTTTGTCGTTTTTATTTATTGGCCTCACATTTGTGGCCAACAAATACAATCTTGTGTTTCTGGAGAATGAGACCGTTGTATCCCAGATGGCGCATCGTTTATTTGGAGCTGGTTTTGTGTATTATCTCGTACAGATCGTAACCGTAGGCGTACTGTTGGTGGCGGCCAATTCCGCTTTTTCCGGATTTCCTCGATTGGCCAGCATACTTGCCCAGGAAAAATACATTCCAACCACTTTTGCTAATCTCGGAGATCGATTGGCATATTCCAACGGGATTGTTATGCTGGCTCTGGCGTCAATGGCGCTAATACTAATGTTCGATGCAGATTCATTTTCGCTCATTACACTGTATTCCATCGGAGTTTTCACGTCGTTTACGTTGTCGCAAGCCGGAATGGTAAAGCATTGGATTAGAAAAAGAGGCGGTAACTGGCACATAAAAGTCGCCCTAAATGCCTTTGGATCACTGGCGACAATGATCACATTGCTGGTGATAATACAGAGCAACTTCCTGAGTGGAGCCTGGATCATAGTGATATTGATTCCGGTATTTTTCTTCATATTCACGGGTATTAATAGCAGATATAAAGTGACCGATGTGGAACTCGACTTGAAAAAGGGCGGACTCGGTCAACTGCTAAAACCCAAAAAAGAAGCCGAGCCAAAGGTTGTCGTTCCAATCTCTCGAATGCACAAAGGAACACTGGCAGCACTGAGGTTTGCAGCGTCTTTATCCGGCGATGTGGTAGCAGTAATCGTAAATGTGGATCAGAAAGAAGTGGATAAATTAAAACTGGCCTGGAGATCCATGAATTTTCAAATGCCTCTGATGATATTGAGTTCTTCCTATAGATCCATTGTGAATCCATTTCTTGATTTTCTGGCGGAACAGGACGAACGCAATCCGGAAAAAGGCAAAGCAATAGTAATAATGCCGAGTTTTGTTCCGGGAAAATTTTGGCAGAATATTTTGCACAACCAGACGGCGACCATCTTCAAAACGGCGCTGCTATATCGAAAGCAGAAAAGCGAACAAACCCGCGTAATCGTGGAAATACCATACCAAATGCGGATACCAACTTGAAGCCAGCTTGAAACTGGACACGATTACTGCTTCGCTACCAGTTGCTGTATATGAGATGCGGCCATCAAAAAGTTTTCCGAGATTCTGTAAGCAATTTCGTCTGTTGCTACGCTCAGAATCTTTGGAATTTTTTTAGCCGCATGTGTTACATACAAGCGGCCATCCATGAGCATTATACAAAGAGCCTTTGTTTTTATTGTTTCTCATCTGTTATTATTTTTTTAACCAGTTCTAAATTTCCAGCTATTTCTTTAGACCTATTGCGTAGGCCGTTTTTGGTCCTGATAATCAGGGGCTCCAAAAAGCTTTTGCAACAGGTCTTTTGTACTCGATTTTCCCTCTATGAAAAGCTATTGAATAGACCTATTGCGAAGGTGTGATTAGAGGCATGACGCCCATTCAGAAACGAAGTGCATCAAGGGGCGAAACAATCCGATTCTTATTTTCAACTCCAGATTGCCTTTGAGCTTTTTCGGAACGTGCGCTGCTTTCGATCTTCGATTCGTACATGCAGAATCAGCTTCTGGAGCAGAATAACGGTAACCTTTCGAGAGTAGACGGCTCACATTGCTATGGCCGCCCCTCCACAGAACCAGGACTTGCCCTATTAAGGCATCCGGCTCCCAATAGCATTTCACTTTCTCCGAAGAGAAGGCTTATTACCGATAATGCTTCTCCGT
>BNWE01000123.1 GCA_025998595.1 Alphaproteobacteria bacterium
CTCTTTATTTAAACTAACTCGAGATTAACTTCTTCACGTGGCTTTTTCACTACTTTTTTTGCCCAAATCCACAAAAACGCTCTTTTTTTAGGTCGCTACTTGATGCACTTCAGTGTTGAATGGGCCGACTCAAACCATGACGGAAACAAACAGCCATTATTTTTCTATGCATTTTCAGTTCTTCTACTGTAGCTGGTTGCCTTTTTTGAGTCTCAAGTTTAAGTTGTTTCTGCATAGCGTCAACTAAAGCCTCAAGTTTTTCTAAGGAGACGAGAAGATATGGTTCGCTAAGGGTAGTTGTCGTAGTGCTGTAGTAACTGCTTACTTCGGAGTTCGTTTCGCTAAGTGTAGATGTGCTTGAAGAATCCTGTTGATCTCTTGTAACATCCTCTGAATTCATTGCACTAATAACGCGAATAATGGATTAAAAGCGCTTGAAAGCAGAGAAAGAATGGCTAAAATCTATTTAAATTAAATTAAGAGGTTTTAGCCATGAGACATGATATCACAGAATTGTTCTGCTTTGTTGATGATTTTTGCAAAGATGTTTCGGATAAAAAAATTAGGGAAATTGAAAATAAACTTAACAATCGACCACGGAAAGTGTTAAACTTCAAAACACCTCGAGAGGTCTTTGTGGCAAATCGGATTGTTTCGCTACTTGATGCACTTCGTTTCTGAATGGGCGGTCCAGCAAGCATAATAATGCCGTCTTCTTTGAGGAATATAGAGAGAAAATCTGGCGTCGAAAAATACAAGACTGTACGCAAAATTTACGACAAGAAATTTCAGCCTTTTAAGGAACTTCTTCCGTCTGAAGAGTTGGCAAAAATCGGATATTACTTATATGAAAGCAAAGGTGGTCAAGTAAGCGTCCCGTTTCCTTCTGTGTCTTTCAAAAGTCTTGTGGGCGAAGTAAATGGTTTTTTGGGACTGCTATGATGTTTAAATTGATCAGTTGTGGCCGGCACCAAGTTTTCGATTAGCGGAAGCTTCTGTTGCCGGACAAGACACTGCGCGAATCCATCAGGGCTAAAGCGCCCAGGGATTCGCTGCACTTTCATACATCGTTTAATCAATAGCAAAGCAGAAAACGCTCATACGATAGTACCCGCATACATTTCAGAAGATAGCATTAATGCATGTTCCTTGACCTCGATGCGAACGTCGCGCTCTACTGCCAAATTTTAGCTTATCATTCTCATCCCACTTGCTTGCCGCTGAAACTCTCCAAACCTGTTTTGTCTGATTCACAATTGCCTCCAAAATATCTCGTATTTTCAATAAATTACGGCGCGAACTCCTAAAATCTCCAGGTACATGATTTTGGAGAACGAAGAGAGAATTTTGTGGGAAAAATTGTGAAATGGTCTAGATGTATACAATTTTGTCTTAATTTAAACTATATTCAAGGCCGCAAGAGCCTCTACAACAGCGACCGCGGCGATGTCATTGCATCGTGGTAAAAGAAAATTCTCGGATGGGACATCACGTTCCTGGCGGAGGAAGAGCCCCTCATTACGAACTTATTCTCCGTTTTTTTGGACAATTTTATGTAGGCATTTCAGTGACCATCGTTTGTCAGTTAACCTTTTGGACGGTCGCTCTCTTCAAGTGCCCCCCATAACGAACTAGAGAATATCGGAAACGGATGGCAAAATGAAAGTTGATTTGTGTTATTCAAAAAATATCGCTCGATATCCATCCAAAAGTCCATCCACAAAAAATCATCAAAATTCTTGTCATTCTGGCTCTGGTTGTGCTATAATTAGATATGTGGCAGTGATACATGTTTTTGATAGGGGAACTGTATGAATTTTGAGACTAATTCAGGCTATGCGAATCCACTTGTGTATGTTGCATTCAAGCAATTGGTAGCTTTGGATGGAAAAGGCGGCGACTCCATAGCGATATCGTTGCTCAACTCGTTAGTGCCTGATTTTCAGTCCAATCCTCTCCAATCTTTGGAGTCAGCTACGCTGGATATTCCGATTATCGTAGATCACGGTATGCGTCCACTGCAAATGGATTTTCACGCCGTAAACAGTTGTGGAGAGCATCTGATCTTGGAATTACAACTACGAAGACATATCTTTTTTGATGAAAGGATTTTGTTCTATGCTACAAGAACCTATTCGCATCAGATCGACAATCAAACTTTAGCAACCGGAAGTTGGCACAAAAAACTCAAAAAAACATACGCAATCCAAATATTAGACTATGATTCCAATAAAATCATTGGGATTAGCGATCCGGAAGTCGAGGACTCTCTAAAAGAGCGAATTGCAAAGCATCCCATGAAAACCGGCAACTTCATAAAGCATTACCTCATGACGGATCGTTTTTCCGGTCAGGAGATTGATCATTTGCAGATAATTCAAGTGGAACTCCCAAGAGCTGAGTCGTTAGATTTGTTTCCGCCGGACAAGAATTTCACTGAACAACGTTGGTGGCTCAGTATTTTAAATCACTCAAAGGAATATACGGAAGAATATATAGAAAAACTTTACAAGGAGGAAATTATGCCAAACACAATTTATGAAGGATTGGGACGCATAAAGCTCGATAAATGGACCCCAAACTTGCTGCAAGATTACAATCGAGAAGTTGCAGAAATTCGAGAGTTTTACGCTCCACAAATTGCAATGGATATGAAGGATGCAGAAGAAAGAGGCATCGCCATTGGTGAAGAGAGAGGCAAAAGAGAGACCGCATTATCAATGCTAGCTGATGGAATGTCAGTAGCTACAGTTAGCAAATATACTGGCCTCTCGACAAAAGAGCTCGAACAACTAAAAGCTCAGTAGTAGCATTTTGTTCAACAAAACCCCATCGTTTTTTCCTGCTCAGTCCATATAATTGAGCAGGATTTGTTCACAAAATCGCTCAGTAGCAGGTTTTTGGGATGTTTACCATTGAGAATGGCTTCTTTTATTTTAGGACTGAGCAGGTTTAGTTTCAGTATTTTTTGTGCATATCTTTTCGAAAATTTATTTTGTCTGCAAAAAGTTTCTAAATCGCCGTCGAATTGTTCGTAAATGATTTTTTCCCACAGATAAGCTTTCAGAAGTCCTCGCATCAGCGTTTCGTCCGGTTCTTCTTTTTCTACCGAGTATGTTTGGCTGAGGACTTTGCCTTTGTGTCCGCCGCGTTTAACGATTTTCAACGGAATGAAGACATTTTCTATGAGTTGAGACTGCTTTGGAGCAGCCTTGGTTATTGCAGAGCTTGTACTCATTTTATGCTCCTAATCCAAGCAGCAGTGTATTGAAGCCATTCATATTCATCTGAATATTGAGGCCATTTTCTCTCAGTTCGATGAAATTGATCAGTAGGCGCATGATTCTCGACTGTTCCTGTGGATATAGATATTTCCAAGTTTCGCCAAGGTTTTCCAACGATGATCGTAGCTGCTTTTCGTCGACAGCATTTTCCTTCGCTAATTCCTGAATTTTCAGCATTACTTCAAGAGATTTTAGTTTGACGGCCCATTCAACACTGAAGTGCATCAAGTAGCGACCTAAAAAAAGAGCGTTTTTGTGGATTTGGGCAAAAAAAGTAGTGAAAAAGCCACGTGAAGAAGTTAATCTCGAGTTAGTTTAAATAAAGAGGTTAACCATGGCTAAGAAAGCCTATCATCACGTGACTCGAGATTTACGCTGCCAGATTGCGGCGTTGAAGTCAATTGGATATACGCAACGAAAGATTGCTCTGGAGACTGGCTTGGATCAGTCGACGATCAGCAGAGAAATCGCAAGGAATTCAAAAGGTTACCGTTATTCTGCTCCAGAAGCTGATTCTGCATGTACGAATCGAAGATCGAAAGCAGCGCACGTTCCGAAAAAGCTCAAAGGCAATCTGGAGTTGAAAATAAGAAAATGCATAGAAGAAGATTGGAGTCCGGAACAGATCTCA
>BNWE01000124.1 GCA_025998595.1 Alphaproteobacteria bacterium
CCTCTTTATTTAAACTAACTCGAGATTAACTTCTTCACGTGGCTTTTTCACTACTTTTTTTGCCCAAATCCACAAAAACGCTCTTTTTTTAGGTCGCTACTTGATGCACTTCAGTGTTGAATGGGCCGGCGATCATGCTTCAATACCATTTCAAAACTTAACATCTCGTCAACCTCTACGCAAAATAATATCTACTTTAACTCTTTTTTGGTTGTTCGTGAACAGGGTTATTTATTTGCTTTGATCCAATGAAGCTATTCAGACGACCTTCCACATGCACGATATTTTTCTCCGGATACACGGTGACATCTTTCACATCGAAACGAGTGGAAGCGTCGTTTTTCTTTAGTTTCTTCGCTCCTTGATGCATTTTGTTTCTGAATAGGCGCTTTGCGTTGATCCCATTTGTACAAAAAATCGAACCAACCTGTTGTTATATAATGCAAATAACGCTATAGTTCAACGTATGTTTCAAGGTGTTATTTTGCTTGACAAACCACATTTTTTATTGTACATTTATATTATGTTTTTTATATATAGGAGAAGAAAATGAAAAAACTAATATGTAGCGTCTGCGTGATGATAATGGTGTCATTTACGCCGTTCGAAGTTTATGGTTCGGCACAGCATTGTTCGGCTAGCAAGTCAACAGAGGTGAAGCATGCGACGTTCAAGCCAGTAACGCCGGTGTATTCTAATCCAACGTCGCCAAAGCCGCCAAAGCCGCCAAAGCCAAAGCAGTAAGGTTCTTTAATTCCTTCTACGCAGGCCTAGAAGGTTTTGTTGAATTTGGTCAGAAAACCGAGAAGAACAACAGCGCTGTTAATGATGCGAATAAAGGCTAAAATCTGATTAATAAATGAGGGGTTTTAGCCATAGATCGCGATATCACGAAGCTGTTTTGTTTCATAGATGGTTTTTATTTGTCATTTGTCGATTAGGTTCTGTTAGCGATATTTAATTTCTGCTTATTTATTAGGTGGTTAGTTGAGTAACCAAAATCCAAATATGCCCTGTAAATCAGCTGGTTAACAATTTTTGCTAACAGGACCTAAAAGGGAGAGTGAAAAGCAACGTATTTGCAACGGAGAAAAGATACAGAACACAACAAGAACGCCTGGGCTTATGGATAGTGAAATTGTGACGATAATGGCGATGCTTCAAGACAGTCCATTTAAGAACTTCAAATATTTCTATAAAGCCTGTTTGTCGACACGAAAACCGGAGTTTCCACTGATGCCTAGCTATGAAAGATTTGTATCGCTTATACTTTGCAAATATCATTATGCCGGAAACAAGTAATCCGCCACCAATAACAGCAGGAGTCCAATCATGCATTGCTCCCGTAAACGATTTAGACGCTGCCTTGATCTGACCGTCCGTAATCCCACAAAATGCCGGATCCATCAGTAAAACCACAACCAACATTACACAACACAATATAAATAACTTTCTCTTATCCATTACTTTTCCTCCACTAAAATCAATAAAACCTCGTTCCATACTTGTTACTCTGTACATCACCTTTATCCATCGATTGTTTTACGTTCAACAAAACAGATAAATTGTGACGACAGTAGTTCTCGTGCAATAAAGTTATTTTCAATGCTCTACATAGTTGCAGAAGTCCTTTATTACTTCCTTCACTAAAAACAGCGTCAAAATTATCAAGCGCCAAATCTTCAACAAACGTCGCACTGAAAAAATTCAGAACATCAACCGTATGTCCTAAATCTTCCAATGCTTCACGACCCCGGAAACACCGATCCGACATTCCCAAACTTCTATTATGTACAATCGCTACTTTCATAGACTAACCTCACGCACTAAAACCAAATCCATTTGATGAGAAAAACAATGAAATTGATATCCGTCATGATGACGTACGTCACTTTTGTTATCTCTTTGATAAATATATCTTTTTTAGAGCAAAAAAAGTGAAGGTAAGTTGGCTCTAAAAAACACAAAGTTGGTAATGCGCTTCGCGAAACTACTTCACCACTTTTTAAAAATGCAATCCGTCATGATGACGTACATCATTTTGACATACGTCACTTTTATGTCATCTCTTTGAAAAAGATAGTTTTTTTAGGGTAAAAAAAAGAGAAGGTAAGTTGGCTCTAAAAACCACGAAGTTGGTAATGCTATGGCCTTTTTCAAGAGAAAACCTTTACTCCATCTTTGCATTCGGGTATTATCGGGTAATAATACGGGTATCGATTTAGTATGATCAATATAGAAGAAGTGAAGATAACACACGAGGCTTTGTCAATCATATCAGAACTGGATAGTTTTAGAGTCTCCTGGAGGCTTTTGGGAACACTCTCTCCAGACAGACTTGTAGCTCTCAAAAAAGTTGCGACCATTGAAAGTATAGGCTCATCCACAAGAATAGAAGGCGTGAAACTGTCAGATAAAGAAGTTGAAAATTTGCTATCAAATATCGGATCAAAATCTTTTCTTTCAAGAGATGAGCAGGAAGTTGCTGGATATTCTGAAGTGTGCAATTTGGTCTTTTTATCTTTCGAAGAAATGGGATTTTCTGAGAATATTATCAAACAACTGCATGGACTACTGCTTAAATTCACCGAAAAAGACGCTCGTCATTCCGGTGAATACAAGAAACTATCAAATAGTGTAGAGGCATTTGATGAAAACGGCAAAAGTATAGGAGTAGTTTTTGAGACATCTTCTCCTTTTGATACTCCGTTTCAGATGCAAAATTTAGTTGATTGGTTTAACTCGAATAAAACTCAAAAAACCATTCATCCATTACTGTTGATAGGAATATTTGTTGTGCATTTTCTTGCGATACATCCATTTCAGGACGGAAACGGCAGACTGTCACGCATAATAACAACATTATTGCTAATGCAATTCGGATATATTTATGTACCGTACAGTTCTCTTGAAAGCATCATCGAAAGAAACAAAGAAAATTATTATCTTGCTCTCAGGAAAACTCAAGCCACTCTAAAAAAAGATGAGGTTAATTATGATCCATGGTTGTTGTTCTTTTTAAGGTCACTGCAAAAACAAAAAACGCATCTGGAGCAAAAATTGGAAGTAGAGAAAAATGCTATGATTTTCAAGCTTCCGGATTTATCTTGCAAAATAATTCAGCTAATACAAGAACACGATTCAATTGGAATAAGTGAGATAGTGTCTTTGGCAAACGCAAACAAAAACACAGTTAAAAAACACTTGGCAGCACTTGTGGACAATTCCCACATAACAAAATACGGAAAAGGAAAATCCACAAAATATCGCATATTATAGATTATGCGCAACAGGTCTATGCACAAAGAAGGTAGTTTTACTAACAGTTCTTGGGACAATAATACATCTGGTCGAATAGTGTTTTCATTTCCTCCATCATAGGCCGTATTTCCAGCAGCAATGATTCCGGTTTACCATCAAGTATTTCCAATGTTCTAATCTGTGCTCTAATCAACATAGACCTCACTAGCGATTCCTGAAATTTCAACAATGGAATGGCTTTGTCTACGAGGAACTCTTTGACAAGAAGAAGCCTGCTTTCGATTAACGGAGATAACGTTCCCAATTGATTGGATTCCGGCTCCGTAGGCAGCGAATCTGAAAGCTTGGAATGGAAATGAAATAGTCCCAATACACATTTTCTACCGATATTTGTTTCGCTTTCAATTGCTTCTCTTATTTGCGCTGTATAGTAGCCATCACAACGTGTATTATCAATTGGCTTAATTATTGGTGTTTCTATGTTTTCTACGTTCTCTACAGTGTTCGTGCAAAAGGCCCATTCAACACTGAAGTGCATCAAGCAGCGACCTAAAAAGTGAGCGTTTTTGCGGATTTGGGCAAAAGAAGTAGTGAAAAAGCCACGCAAAGAAGTTAATCTCGAGTTAGTTTTAATAAGAGA
>BNWE01000125.1 GCA_025998595.1 Alphaproteobacteria bacterium
GCTATAGTTATTGCATTATGGTTATTCAATAATTTGTTAATTTTTAATAATGGAGATCTAAAAATGAAGAAAGTTATAGCTGCGCTTGGTTTGATTGGAGCGACAGCGTTGCCGTCGTACGCTATGGATGAGAGTCTGGTTCTTGCCGGAAATAGTAGCTCATCCGACACAACTACTGTTATTGGGCCAAAATACAATGTTGAGAACGGACTCATAGCCAGCCCCAATGGAGTTAATAGAGACATACTTCTTCGCCTGATGAAGCAGGTGGGTAATGCAGAAAAAATCAAACAATTGCTTGGTATGAGTGTGGCAAATTTCGCGTTGAAAGACCATGTGTATTTTATAAATTTTTGCAAAAAGCCAGCATTGCTCAATGCGTTTAGACGCGGTCTCGGACAGTCTGTACTCAAAACTCAAAGTAGTTTCGATTATGACACTAGTATTAATGTAGATAATGAAGTAAATAAGTTAACATTGAGAGACTTTCTCAATGATCCTTTTGAAAAAAGAAGTAAGGTTTTAGACATTGTCAATAAACATGTGCCCTTTGGACACTCTGGCCGCCTTGATGTTTTTTTTGGTTTTAACAATTCAGCCGGAGCCAATCTTGCTCTATTGGAAAATCTATTGCCTGTGATACCGAAACGTCTCTTCGAAAGAATTTTGGATTCTATTATTCCTATTATTACTAAAAACCCAAATATTGGTCCCGAGGGACTCCGTAGAACTAAAATACTTCCTAAAATGCTAAAGGCCATTGCTACGGAATACGTTTATTTCTCGGATTACACAATGAATTTTTTATGCATGAATGTTAAGCTGTTGGACGACATATTTTCCTCAATGAGCATAAGGCGCCTCGAAGGACTTTGGGATTTTGTTGTTGCCAGCAAAGAAAAAATTGACGCCACAAGACTCCATAGAATAGCGAAAACAGTCACTGAAGGAGGTGGGCATCTCTCGGATTGTACCATGAATTTTTTATGCAAGAATGATGACCTATACAAAACCGTGTTCCCTACAATGCACGAACGTTGCCTCGAACGTCTTTTGAAGTTTCTTATTGCCAATGAACAAAAATTTGGCGCCAAAAAACTCAATGAAACCGCAAAAGCCCTTGCCAAAAAAGGCGACTCTTTTTCAGAAGATATTATGAAATTTTTATGCGAGAATGGTAATCTATTTGATGATGTGCTCCCTGCAATGAACGGAAGTTGTCTCGGAAAACTTTTGGATTTTATTATTACTAAAAAGGTTGGTATCGAAAAACTAAATGAAGTTATAATAGCCACCAGTAAACAAGGCGGATATTTTCCGAAATGCGCTATGCGTTTATTATTATGCACAGCTGATCTATTCAAAGATATGTTCCCTAAGATGCACGAGAATTGCTTCGGACAGCTTTTGGCGTTTATTATTAACAATAGTGTTGGTATCGAAAAACTCAATGAAATTGCAACCGTTCTCCTTCAAAGAAAAGGGAATCTACCAGGGTGTGCCGTGTCTTTTTTCTGTTTAAAAATTCGCCGTGCAAACACAAACACTTGGAATTCTCCTGCCATAGAAGAGGAACGACTTCTTAAGTTGGCGCTAGAAAATGAAGAGAAAAATCACCATGGGTTGGGAGAAACCTATTTAGATAGTTATTCCCATTCCTATTCCAGTTCTATTGAAGAGCATAAAGAAATATCTTCCATTCTCAAAAAATTTGGCGCCAAAACAGGCGAAGAGATGAAATATAAGAGACTAAAGCAGGCAAAATTGAATGGACAACTACAGTATTGGGAGGATAGGACTCTCAAGGAACTAGAAGAGAAGTTTGGGAATAAGTAGGATTTTTTGCAGAATCTAAATATCTGTCTAGTATGTGATGAAAATGTGGCGGAGCGATATTTTTATCGAGTCCGCCATAGCCGCTTCGTTACTTTGTTCTGGTTATCACAACTATTCCGCTTTCATCGTTCATACCGAAACGATCGCATCCGTCATAAAAACTTAAGAATACGCTTTCTTTGTCGAAATGGCATTAGCAATCGGATTGTTGGAAACTGCCTCCACATATTCACTCCAGGAAGGATATTTTCCATTTGACCAATCGAATGTTCTCTCTGGTGGTGCAGCCTGATAACTCGATATACCCCAAGCTTCTTGCTTAATTATCCAACCATCTTCCTTGTCCAATTTTTTCCAAGAGAACGAACATATTCAATATTAGGCGCGTTATTATAATGCGCCGTACCGCAACCATCATTGCAATCTGTAAGTATCAACATGCCATTTTTTTAAGCTTACACAAATACTCCGCCGGCGGAGTCCAAAAGCGAGTATCTTCCCAATAATCTCCAAAGTCTAGAAATCTCGAAGTCGACCAATCTGTAATTATTAAATCAAATGGTTTATCATTAGCTAGAGCTTCCACTTTTTTGCCTATTATAAAAAATAATTACAATGAGTATATCAAAAAGAACTTAATTATTGATTAATTATTGTGGATGATTTGATAAAAATCTTGCACTCAAAACATGCAGTAGAACGTTTACGACAAATACGCACCAAACCACAGCACTGGCAGAAAAATCTATTACTTCCAGTGCTGTGAGGACTTTTTGTATTGTTACGCAACAGATCTAGTACATAGTCAATGTTGTAATTATAGGTGGATCTAGCAATTGCTATCTTGATAAATTAGAGAGACGGCTTGTTTTTTCTGGATTCCTACGCCACTTCGCGGCTCTGAATGAGTGGTGCACCACAGGCATTTGCCGAAGGCGCATGTGCTGCAAGCACCGTAGGGATCCATACATTGGTAAATACACAATCTTGTGTCGTTTTACTCCAAATTATAAACTTGACCATATACTGCTCTATACAACTCCAGTACTTTTGGGAAGCGCATTATACTCTGCATCAGAAACATCATTTTCAGCATCTAATGCGGAATCTTTTATGGTATAACCACGTCCCCATATGGTTTCTATATAGCATTCTCCATCCAGAGCATCCATCAGTTTCTTTCTCAACTTACAGACGAAAACATCTATGATTTTTAATTCCGGCTCGTCCATTCCACCATAGAGGTGATTCAGGAACATATCTTTCGTGAGAGTTGCCCCCTTTCTCAGACACAGCAGTTCCAATATCGAATATTCTTTTCCGGTCAGATGAAGTGGCTTTCCGTCTATATCTACTCGCTTACTTTGTAGATTAACGACCATTCTTCCTATCTTTATGAGGGACTCGGCATGTCCCTTTGATCTTCGTATGACCGCCAATATCCTGGAAACCAACTCTTTTCCCTCAAAGGGCTTGGTAACATAGTCATCCGCACCGATATTCAAACATGTCACCTTATCTTTACACTCAGAAAGCCCAGAAAGTACTACCACTGGCGTTCTCACGCCTGATGCTCTAAGTTTCCTTATCACATCCACACCATCTATGTCAGGCAGCATAAGGTCCAGTATGATTCCGTCATAATCGTAAATCTTACCAACCTCTAGTCCATACTGTCCGAAACTAGTTGTGTCCAAAGCAATACCTTCCTTTTTTAATAAGGCTTCAATGCTCTTTGCCGTTTGAGTGTCATCCTCTATTAATAAAACTCTCACTACTACCTCCTAATACAAAAAACACAAACCACAACCACCCAATCTGCATTGATAACCACAAAAAATAATCATATCAGACCGGCTTACAGGTCTTTCGCACCGATAACCACACTAGAGAAACCTAAAATACAAAAAGCCCATAACAACAAGCTAACAGCATCTTACTAAAGT